>NZ_JAAGPE010000360.1:0-8361 GCF_017104605.1 Burkholderia sp. Ac-20384
CGCGGCGACGGCGGGCGCGAATGGCTCGCCGACCGGTTGCGCGAGGCCGGCGCGGACGTCACGCTCGTCGCCGCGTACCGGCGTGTCGTGCCCGATCCGCGCGTCGGCGCGTGGGAGCGCGTGCACGCGCTGCTCGACGGCGAGCCGCACGCGTGGCTCGTCACGAGCTCGGAAGGCGTGCGCAACCTGCACGAGCTCGCGCGGTCGCACCTGAACGATGCCGAGATCGACGCGCTGAAGCACGCGCCGCTCGTGACGCCGCATCCGCGGATCGAGCAGACCGCGCGTTCATTGGGTTTTGATAGGATTACGCTGACCGGCGCGGGCGATGAGCGCATCGTCCGCGCGTTTCGAACGATGGCCGACGAGGCCGTCCAACCGGCGACAGCCGCACCGGTGACTAAACGCATGACAGATACCAACGATTCCAAAAGCGTCGCTTCCCAGCCGGCCGCTGCATCCGCACCGCCGTCCCGTCCCGCCTATATGGGCGCCGAACCGCCCGCGCGCCGCGGCGGCAGTGCGGTGCTGTGGTTCGTCGTCGTCGTGCTCGGCTGCGCGGCGGGCGTCGGCGGCTACGCGCTGAACCGCAAGATCGACCGGCTCGACGGCACGTTCGTCACGCGCCAGAAGGCGCTCGATGCGCAGACCGCCGAGACGCGCCTGAAGACCGAGCAGGCGCTCGCGAGCACGCACCAGGTCGACACGCAGCTCGCGCAGCTCGACGGCAAGCTCGCCGACGCGCAGAGCGCGCAGCAGGCGCTGCAGCAGCAATACCAGGACCTGTCGCGTAACCGCGATGCGTGGATGCTCGAGGAAGTCGACCAGATGCTGTCGAGCGCGAGCCAGCAGCTTCAGCTGACCGGCAACACGCAGCTCGCGCTGATCGCGCTGCAGAACGCCGACGCACGCCTCGCAACGTCGCAGAGCGCGCAGGCCGTCACGGTGCGCAAGGCGCTCGCGCTGGACATCGAGAAGCTGAAGGCCGCACCGGCGGCCGACCTCACGGGCCTTGCGATCAAGCTCGACGATGCCATTGCGAAGATCGACGCGCTGCCGCTGTCCGGCGAGGCGATCGTCCCGCATGAAGCGCCGAAGGCCGCACCGGCCGGCGCCGCGTCGTCGGCCGTGGCCGGCGAGCCGCGCTGGAAGGTGTGGTGGCACGACTTCTCGGCCGGCCTCGGCCAGCAGTTGAAGGGGCTCGTGCAGGTGCGCCGCATCGACAACGCGGACGCGATGCTCGCGTCGCCCGACCAGGGCTACTTCGTGCGCGAGAACGTGAAGCTGCGCCTGCTGACCGCGCGCCTGTCGCTGCTCGCGCGCAACGACAGCGCGATGAAGGCCGACCTGCACGCTGCGCAGGCGTCGCTCGGGAAGTATTTCGATCAGGCCTCGAAGGATACGCAGACCGTCGAGGATCTGCTCAAGCAGGTTGACGGCGCATCGCTGACGGTTGCGGTGCCGAACCTGAACACGAGCCTGAACGCCGTTCAGCAGTTCAAGAGCCGGGGGTAACGATGACGCTTCGAGGAATCGTCTGGCTCGCGGTCCTGTTCGCGATCGCCGCTGCGCTCGCCACCGTTGGCCGTTTCGACGCGGGGCAGGTGCTGCTCGTCTATCCGCCGTACCGGATCGACGTGTCGCTGAACCTGTTCGTGATCGCCATCGTCGTGCTGTTCATCGTCGTGTATGCGCTGCTGCGTATCGTGCGCAACATCTGGCGCATGCCGCAGCGGGTCGCCGCGTATCGGGCGCGTTCGCGCAACGAGAAGGCGCAGGCATCGCTGCGCGACGCGATCGCGAACCTGTACGCAGGCCGCTTCTCGCGCGCGGAGAAGGCCGCGCGTGAAGCGTTGTCGGTCGATGCGAACCAGGGCGCGGCGAGTCTCGTCGCGGCCACCGCCGCGCACCGGATGCACGAGTACACGCGTCGCGACGACTGGCTGTCGAAGGTCGACGCGCCGGAATGGCAGGACGCACGGCTGCTCGCCGCGGCCGACATGCGCGCGGATGCACGTGACGCCGACGGTGCGCTCGCCGCGCTGGCCGACCTGCAGGCGGGCGGCAAGCGCATCCATGCGCAGCAGGTTGCGCTGCGCGCGCAGCAGCAGCTGAAGAACTGGGCCGAGGTGCTGAAGCTCGCGAAGGCGCTCGAGAAGCGCGAGGCGCTGCATCCGGCCGCGGCCGTGCGGCTGCGCCAGCAGGCTGCGGAAAACCTGCTGCGTGAACGCCGGCACGACCCGGATGCACTGCTCGAGGTATGGCAGTCGCTGTCGCCGGTCGAGCGCCAGTCGCCGCGTCTCGCCGATCTCGCCGCCGATCTGCTCGTCCCGCTCGAACGCCGCAACGAAGCGCGCCGCATCGTCGAAGACGCGCTCGCGCACAACTGGGATGCGCGCCTGCTGCGTCGTTATCCGGACACGGCCGGTGCCGATGCGCTGCCGCTGATCCAGAAGGCGGAAGGGTGGAAGAAGGATCACCCGGAGGATGCCGACCTGCTGTTCGCGCTCGGCCGCCTGTGCCAGCAGCAACAACTGTGGGGCAAGGCGCAGTCGTTCCTCGAATCGGCACTGAAGCTGGCCGACAACGAGGCGCTGAAGGTGCGCGCGCATCGCGCGCTCGCGCGACTGTTCGAGCATCTCGGCGAAACCGACAAGGCTGCGAAGCATTACCGCGAAAGCGCGCTCGCGATTACGGTGGTCTGACGCGGGTGGCGTGGCCGCCTGATGCGGGCGGCTCGCGCAACTTGCGCAAAAAAGCCTCGAATGCCGGAAGGCCTTCGGGGCTTTTGTTCGTCCAGGGTGGGCCTGGATGACGCGTCACGCGCCGAGCTTGCGCAGCAGATCCCCCTCGTTCGCGACGAACCACACCGATGTGCCGCGATTGGACTCGCGAACGAGCGCGCGAAGCGCTTCGCTGCGCGCGAGCCGGTGGTCGATTTCACCGACCACGCCGAGCCGGACGCCGTAGTTGACGAGCTTCTGCAACACGGCGCCTGCGAGGCCGCTTTCGAGCCGGTAGAAATCGTCGTGCAGCGCGTCGGCGGGCACCGCGACCCAGTCGGCTTCATGCTCGTGCGCGAGCGCAACGAGGTCGAGCGCATCGCTTTCGCGTTGTACCAGGCCGGCGGCGGGGTCGCGGACCAGCACGCGGTGGCCAGCTGCCTGGACGATTCGGGGGTGCATGCGGGTTGGCTCCGTCGACATGAGAAATGCGAGCACGGTGTCGCGCTGCCCGCGGATGAAGTGGTATTGATCCGGAAGAAACAGGACCTGCGCGTGCGGCACGAGACGCGTCAGGCGATCGCGCGTCTCGCGCGAATCGAGCATGACGTCGCGACCGCCGACGATCGCCATGACGGGCGTGGACAGCGTGCGCAGCGCGCCGTCGCCGAACACCGGGATCGCTTCGAGGCGCGGCCGGAAGCCGCGATCCACGGCGCGCATGAGCGCGAACGTGTCGCGCTCGGCCGGCGTCGATGCGGGCGGCAGGCGGCCGAGCACGCGCCGTCGCACGCCGGCGCGCCCGACATCGCCGAGCAGTAACAGCGGCAGCGCCCACCACAGAAACGGTTTCTGCCGGCCGATGCCGGACGGGCAGAGCAACGCAAGCCGCGTGACGCGCGCTGGCCGCCGCAACGCGAAATCGAGCGCGGTTCGCGCACCGAGCGAGATGCCGACGAACGCGGCGCGTGACACGCCCAGGCCGTCGAGTACGTCGTCGAGCCACTGCGCGTACGCGTCGCTCGCGAGCGGTGGCCGCGACGGGGCGCTGGGTCCTGCTTCGCCGATCACGTCGATCGCGTAGAGCCGGAAATGCTTCGACCCTTCGCCCGCGTAGTGCTGCCAGCTCGCCGCTGTCGTCTGCGCGCCGTGGATCAGTACGACCGGCGGCGCGTGCTCCGGACCGCAGGCAATCACATGCGTGGTGCCATGGCGCGTCTGCACGGTGATGCGCCGATGTCCAGCCGGCCAGTGCGACAGCGCAGCCTCGTAAGCCGCGCGAATCGCACGGGCGTGGCGGGGCGACCTGAAGATCGCGCTCATGTCCCGCTTTGCTGCAGCAGCGCCTCGAGCGACGACATCAGCGCGGCCGTGTCGGCCGGCGTTGCGGCAACGATGATCTTGACCAGGCTGGCGGCGGGATCGAACGTGACGTCGATTCGCACCGGGTCGACATACGACGTGCGGCCGGATGCCATCGCATGCAGCGACCGCGACAGGTACTGGTGCAGCGACTGCGACGCGTCCGGAATGTCGACGATGCTGGTGACGCGCACCGCACGCGGCATGGGCGCGGCCGGCTTCGTTTGCGAGAACGCGGCGAGGTCGGCGTCGAGGATGCGGTATGCACGGCCGACCCGCGTTGCGGGCAGCTTGCCCTCGCGGATGAAGCGCAGGACGGTCTTCGGGTGGAGACGCAGGCGGGCGGCGGACTCTTCGACGGTATGGAGCATGTTCGGCCAGTGGCGCTCAAAATGTTCCTTATTGTTCCATATTAAACGGATTAATAGAGAACATTTTTACGGCGAGAAAGTCATCGTTGGCGGGATACCGAACCCGTATCGCTCAGGCGGTGCGTGCGCGGAAGCAGAAACGCCCCGCCGACCGGAGCGGTTCCGGCCAGCGGGGCGTTTCGGGTGTCGGTCGGTTATCGGCCGGCGGACGTCATGCGTTCAGGGTTACTTGTCGACCAGTCGCTTCGGCACCGACAGCGCCAGCAGCCCGCCGAGCACGAGAAACCCGGCGAGCATGTACATGCCGGAATCGTTGGCGCCCGTTGCTTGCTTGAGCCAGCCCATCATGTACGGGCTGAGGAAGCCGGCGAGGTTGCCGATCGAGTTGATCATCGCGATGCCGGCCGCGGCCGCCGTGCCGCCGAGGAACGCGGTCGGCAGGCTCCAGAACAGCGGCAGCGTCGTCAGGATGCCGATCGTCGCGAGTGTGAGGCCGAGCATCGCAAGCGCGGTCTGGTGCGCCCAGATCACCGACAGCACGAGCCCGAGCGCACCGATCGCGGCCGGAATCGCGACGTGCCAGCGGCGTTCGCGGTGCCGGTCCGCGCTGCGTGCGATCAGGATCATCGCGACCACCGCGGCCGCATACGGAATCGCGGACAGCAGGCCGATCGTGAACGTGTCGGTCACGCCGGTGGCCTTGATGATCGTCGGCAGCCAGAAGCCGACGCCGTAGAGCCCCATCACGAACGAGAAGTAGATCAGCGCCATCAGCCACACGCGCGGGCTCGACATCACGGCGCCGAGCGGCAGGTCTTCCTTGGTGGCTTCTTCAGCATCGACGTTGCGCGTGAGCAGCGCCTTTTCGTCGTCGGTCAGCCAGTTCGCCTTCTCGATCCGCTCGTCCAGCTTGAGGAACACGACCACGCCGACCAGCACCGACGGGATACCTTCGAGCAAGAACAGCCATTGCCAGCCGTGCCACCCGCTGATGCCGTCGAACGCCTTCAGGATGAAGCCCGAGAGCGGCCCGCCGATCACGCCGGACAGCGCGACGGCCGTCATGAAGAACGTCGTCATCCGGCCGCGCCGGTGCGCGGGATACCAGTAAGTGAGGTAGAGGATCACGCCGGGGAAGAAGCCCGCTTCGGCGACGCCGAGCAGGAAGCGCATCACGTAGAACATCGTGGGCGTCGTGACGAACATCGTCAGGATCGAGATCACGCCCCACGTCGCCATGATGCGTGCGATCCACACGCGCGCGCCGACCTTGTGCAGGATGATGTTGCTCGGCACTTCGAAGAGGAAGTAGCCGAAGAAGAAGATCCCTGCGCCAAGCCCATACACGGTGTCGCTGAGGTTCAGGTCGCTCGCCATCTGCAGCTTCGCGAACCCGACGTTCACGCGGTCGAGATACGCGACCACGTAGCACAGCAGCAGGAGCGGCACGAGCCGCCACGACACCTTGCGGTAGGTTGCTTCCTCGAATGCGCCGGACGAGCCCGGCAGCGACTGCGTCGATGTTGCCATGTTGTCTCCTGTCGATCAAAGTTAGCGCTTTAGCGCTTACTTGGGTCCCATGCTTCGCGGTCGATCAAAGTTAGCGCTTTAGCGCTTACTTGGGTCCCATGCTTCGCGGTCGATCAAAGTTAGCGCTTCAGCGCTTACTTGGGTCCCATGCACCGCTGTCCTTATAGTTGGCCGGGACCGGCGTATCAGTGGCAGGCCCGGTTTCGTGCGAAGCAGTGCGTGGATGCCGTGCCTGCCGAAGCATCCCGGCTCGGCGCGTGAACCGCCCGGTGCGGCTAGATGCAGCGCCCGCCGTCGACTTCGAGGCAGACGCCCGTAATGAATTCGGCTTCGTCGGAGGCGAGGTAAAGCGCGGCGTTCGCGATGTCCTGCGGCGTCGAGAAGCGGCCGAGCGGGATCGTCGCGAGGAACCGGCTGCGGTTCTCGGGGGTATCCTCGCAGCCCATGAATTCGGTCATCAACGCTGTTTCGCCGAGCACGGGGTTGATGCAGTTCACGCGGATACGATCTGCGCCGAGTTCTGCCGCGAGCGACTTGCTTGCGGTGATCATCGCGCCCTTCGTGCTGTTGTACCAGACGAGTCCCGGCCGAGGCCGTACGCCGGCCGTCGATGCGACGTTCACGAACACGCCGCCGCCCTGTTCGCGGAAGTACGGCACGAAGGTCTGCACGCACCAGAACAGGCTCTTCATGTTGACTGCGTACACGCGGTCGAATTCGGCTTCCGTCACGTCGAGCACCGGCTTGTTGCGGTGCGTGGTGCCTGCGTTGTTCACGACGATCTGCACCGCGTGGAAATCGTCGAGCGTGGCCTGCAGCAGCGCGTGCCAGTCGTCCTGCTTCGACACGTCGCCGGCCACCGCGATGGCCTTGCCGCCCGTGAGCGCGATTTCGCTCGCGACGCGCTCGCCTGCCGCGCCGTTCAGGTCGTTGACGACGACGTTCGCGCCTTCGCGCGCATACGTCTTCGCGATGCCTTCGCCGAACCCCGAGCCGCCGCCCGTGACGATTGCCGTCTTGCCGCTCAACCGCATGGTGTGTCTCCTGTGCTGGATATGAGTGTCGTCGTGCTTCGGCACGCGACCGGGCGCTGCCGGTCGTATGCCGCATGCTGCTTGCAGCGTGATCAGCCGTGCCGGATCGCGATCGTTTTCAGCGTTGTGAAGCCGTACAGTGCCTCGAAGCCTTTCTCGCGGCCATGCCCCGAGTGGCCGACACCGCCGAACGGCAGTTCGACACCGCCGCCCGCGCCATAGTTGTTGATGAACACCTGGCCCGCCCGCAGGCGCCGTGCGAGACGCATCTGGCGTGCGCCGTCGCGCGTCCAGATGCCCGCGACGAGGCCGTACGGCGTGCCGTTCGCCAGCGCGACGGCTTCGTCTTCGTCGACGAAACGCATCGCGGCGAGCACGGGGCCGAACACTTCTTCCTGTGCGAGCCGGTGTGACGGCGGCACGTCGCGCAATAGCGCGGGCGCCTGGTAGAAGCCGCTTTCGGGCGCGTCGGCGACGACCTGCCCGTGCGCGGCCATCGGAATGCCGTCGTGCTGCGCGTCGGACAGGAAATCCCACACGCGCTGTTGCTGCTTCGCGTTGATCAGCGGGCCGCAGTCGAGGTCGGCGCGGCTCGGGCCGACGCGCAGCCCGTTGAATGCGGTGGCGAGGCGCTCGACGAGCGGCTCGTACACCGCGCGCTCGATCAGCACGCGGCTGCCGGCCGAGCAGGTCTGCCCGCCGTTCTGCACGATCGCGGATACGAGCACGGGCAGCGCCGCTTCGAGATCGGCGTCGGCGAACACGATCTGCGGCGACTTGCCGCCGAGTTCGAGCGTGACGGGTACGTGATTCTCGGCCGCCATCTGCGTGACCAGCTTGCCGGTGGCCGGCGAACCCGTGAACGAGATGTGGTCGATGCCTGGATGGCGCGCGAGCGCGGCACCGGCTTCATGGCCATAGCCGGTGACGATGTTGAGCGCGCCGGCCGGCAGCCCGGCCTCGACGGCCAGCTCGGCGACGCGCAGCAGCGACAGGCACGCATCCTCGGCCGGCTTGACGACGCAGGCGTTGCCGGCCGCGAGCGCGGCGCCGACGCTGCGCCCGAAGATTTGCATCGGGTAGTTCCACGGCACGATGTGGCCCGTGACGCCGTGCGGCTCGCGCACCGTCAGCACCGTGTAGCCGGCTTGATAGGGGAGGGTTTCGCCGTGCAGCTTGTCGGCGGCGCCTGCGTAGAACTCGAAGTAGCGCGCGAGCGCGGCTGCGTCGGCACGTGCCTGCTTCAGGGGCTTGCCGGTGTCGCGCGCCTCGATCGCGGCGAGTTCCTCGATCGAGCCGGCGACGCGCGCTGACAGCCTCATCAGCACGCGGCCGCGCTCG
>NZ_JAAGPE010000361.1:0-237 GCF_017104605.1 Burkholderia sp. Ac-20384
GTTCTTGCGGCGGATGGATGAGCTCGAGACTAGCTTGAGTACGTCATGAGTTGTGGATGTAGTGTTGAGTGGGTAGTCGTGGTCACCGACAAAATTATTGCGATTAGTAGATGTGATGACTATATGGAACACGAAATGACAGAAGTTGGTCGATGGCTATGGGTGTACACAAAGGATTAACTCTGCCGCCGGGGGAGGGGGGAGGGGGGGGGGGGGGGGGGGGGGTTTTTTTTTTTT
>NZ_JAAGPE010000362.1:0-7812 GCF_017104605.1 Burkholderia sp. Ac-20384
TCCGTCGATCGGCGACCGGCGCGAGCGCGATCCGCCGCGCGCTCGACATGGCCGGACTGCGCGCCGGCCAGATCGACTGGTGCGTGCCGCCCGGCTTCGATCCCGGCTTCGCGGCACGCGTGGCCGACGCCGCGTCGATCCCGGTCGCCGCCCGCATCCAGCATGAAGCCGCCGGCCATCTGTCGTCGGCCGAATCGGCGGCCGCGCTGATCCGGCTCGCGGGCGCGCTCGACGAAGATGAACGCCGCACGGTGCTCGTGTGGGATGCGGCACTGCATGGCGCGGCGGCGGCGGCCGTCGTCGACCTTGCCGGCGGCCTCGATGCCGCACTCGATATCGAAGGAGACGCGTGATGAGCGCCTACAAGGTGAGCCTGCGCGAACTGCGCTTCTTTCTGTGGGAACTGTTCGAGGCCGACAAGCGGTTCCTTACGGAACACGGCCTGTACGGCACGCATGACCGCGCGTCGATCGACGCACTGCTCGAACGCGCACGCGATTTCGCGCTCGATCTCGGCCGCAGCTATCAGCAGGCGGACGTCGAAGGCTGCACGCTGCTCGACGACGGCCAGGTGCGCATTCCGTCGCATTTCCACGCGTTGTGGGCACGGTTTCGCGACGAATGGTCGAACACGCTGTTCGGCACCGCGCACGGGCTGCCGCCAATCGTCACGCAGATGATCTACGAGATGTTCATGGGCGCGAACCCGTCGTTCATGACGTACGGCGGCTTCACGCGCCCCGCGATCAAGCTGCTGCAGATGCACGGCACACCGCACCAGAAAGCGCTGATCGCACCGCTCGAGGCGTACCGCTGGGACGCCTGTTTCTGCGCGACCGAACCGCAGGCCGGCACCGATCTCACCGCGGTCGCGCTGCGCGCGACGCCGCTCGAACGCGACATCTACGCCGTCGACGGCGAGAAGGTCTACATCTCGGCCGGCATGCACGAGCTGACCGAGAACACGCTGTATTTCGTGCTCGGCCGCATCGACACCGCGTCGCCGGACTCGTTCTCGCTGTCGTGCCTCGTCGTGCCGCGCTTCTGGCCGGACGAGGAAACGGGCGAACTGCAGTCGAATCATGTCGACTGCATCGGCCTGCCGCGCAAGATGGGGCTCAAGGGCTGCGCGAACACGCACCTGGTGTTCGGCGCGAACGGCACGACCAAAGGCTGGCTGCTCGGCGGCCGGCGCAACGTCGGCCTGCTGCAGTTGATGCCGCTGATGAACCAGGCGCGGATGAGCACCGGGATGTTCGGCGTCGGCGTCGCGTCGAGCGCGTACCTGCATGCGGTCGAGTATGCGGGCCGCCGGCTGCAGGGCCGGCCGATCGAGCGCGCATCGAACACCAATGCGGCACGCGTCGCGATCGTCGAGCACGCGGACGTGCAGCGCATGCTCGTCGACATGAAGAGCCGCGTCGACGGCTGCCGCGGCCTGCTCGGCAAGCTCGCCGCGACCGCCACGCGCGCGGCGATGCTCGAAGCCACGCCCGACGCCGACCCGGCCGAGATCGAGCGCCACCGCAAGCTCCAGCTGCTGCTGACACCGATCTGCAAGGCATTCATCTCCGACCAGGCGTGGCGGATCTGCGAAACCGCGATCCAGGTACACGGCGGGCTCGGCTATACCGATGCGAGCCCCGTCGAGCAGAACGCGCGCGACGTGAAGATCCTGTCGATCTGGGAAGGCACGAACTACATCCAGGCGCAGGACCTGGTGCGCGACAAGCTCGGCTTCGGCCGCCATTCGCGACTGATCCAGTACTACCGCGACGAGCTCGACGTGTTCCTCGCGCGCCAGCATCACACCGGCACGCATGCGGAGCTGCGCCCGCTGTTCGATGCGCTGCGCACGGGCGCCGACCGGATTGCCAGCGCGCTCGACGACATCGCGCGCGACGTGCAGGACGGTCACACGCACCGCAGCAGCCAGTTCTACACGCGCTTTCTCGAGATGTTCGGCGTCGTCACGTCGGCGTGGGTGCTGCTCGAATCGGCGACGATCGCCGCGCGACGGCTCGACGCGCCGGACACCGCCGACGCACCGGCCGAACTCGCGTTCTATCGCGGCAAGCTGAAAAGCGCGCGCTACTACTTCGCGAACGTCCTGCCCGTCGTCGACCAGCACGCGGCCGTGATCGCCGCGATGGCGCATGCGGCGATCAGTGTCAGCAGCGAAGAACTCGCGCAGGTGGAATGACATGGATACGACACTCGATTCCGCCACGACCACCTCGACAGGCGAAGCCCCGCGCAACCTGCTCGGCCGCCCGGCAACCCGCCATCGCGGCACCGACATCGACGGCGCGACGCTCGAACCCGAAGCGCTGCGCGTACGCGATCTCGACCTGAACGCACTGATCGGCTCAACCACGTTCGAAGGCGCGCTCGCGCACCTGTGGTTCGACGTCGCGCCCGGCTGTGCCGCTCATCGCGCGCACGAAGCGGCAATCGGCACGCGGCTCGCGGCATTCGCCGACGCGCTGGCGTCCGGCTCGGCCGCGCAATCCGTCGCCGCGGATCTCGGCGCGGCGGGTGTCGCGCCGGTGTTCGCGGCCGCGTCCGGCCTGTTGCGCGGCTTCGACGACGTGACGGCTCGCGTGCACGGTGAAGCATCGGACGACGCCGATCTCGACACGATGCTGCTGTGCGCGGCCGCCGCGCCGTTTCTGCTGCATGCGGCGATCGAAGGCCATCCGTTCGTGGCACGCCATGACTCGATCGGCGCATCGCTCGCCGGTACGTCGAATCACGCGCAACGCATGCTCGTGCTGACCGGCGCGACGCGCACCGACGCACCGGCGCAAGCCGCGATGGACATGCTGCTCGTCGCGTGGCACGCCGGCTTCGGCTACATCACGCCGACCGTGCTCGCACCGCGGGTCGCGATCGGCACCGGCGTCACGCTCACGCAGGCGATCGCGTCCGGTTTCCTCGCGAGCGGGCCGTCGCACGTCGGTGCTGCACTCGAAGCGATGCAGTGGCTCGCCTCGCTCGCACGGTCGGTCCCCGGCGGCGCCGACGCACCGCGTGCCGCGTTCGACGCGACCGGGCGCGCGGCGATCGATGCCACGCTCGACGCGAAACGCACGCTGTACGGCTTCGGCCATCCGTTGTTCGTGGCAGACCCGCGTCCGCCGCACATGCGCGGCCTTTTCTCGATGCACGGCTTCGACGGCGCATACGTCACGCTGTTCGACGCGTGTTGCGCGCAGGCCGACGCCCGCCGCTCGCTGCGGCCGAACATCGATTTCCTGACGGCCGCGACGCTGCTCGAACTCGGTGTCGCCGCGCCGTCGTGGGGCGTCGGCGTCGGGCTCGGCGCGCGCATCGCGGCGATGGCCGCGCATGCGGTCGAGCGCCGCCGCCGCCCGGCTTTCGGCGTCAACAGCGCGACCGCGCGACGGCTGCTGGCCGCCGTGCCGGTCGGCTGGCTGTGATCCCTTCATCCCTTCGGCACCCTTCTGCAAAAGGAACGTCATGCTGCTCAAGAACCTGCGCCCGGCGAACGACTACGATCGCTTCGCCACCGAAACGCTCGAACCGTGGGACCTGCTGTTCATCAGCCGCATCCGCCAGCTCGCACGCGGAATGACGCCCGGCGTGATCGCCGACATCGGCACGGCCACCGGCGTCGTGCCGGTGCGGCTCGCGACCGATCCGGCCATGCGCGGCTGGCGCTACGTCGGCATCGACCTCGATCCGGCGATGCTCGACGAAGGCCGCCCGCGCATCCATGAACTCGATCTCGACGACACGATCGAGATGCGCGTCGGCGACGCGCTCGCGCTGCCGTTCGACGACGGCACGCTGACGATGGCGGTCGGCCGCGCGACGCTGCACCACCTGCCGGACAAGGCGTTGAGCCTCACCGAGATGTATCGCGTGCTGGAACCGGGCGGCATCGCGCTCGTGCACGACATGCGCCGCGACGCGCCGCAGCACCTGCTCGACCGCTTCACCGCGATGCGCGCCGCCGCCGACTATCCGCCGACCCACGTCGAGGAAAAGATCACGCTCGACGAAGCGCATGCGCTCGTCGCTGAAGCCGGTCTCGCGGAAGTCGCGTCGATCTACAGCCCGAGCGCCGGGCTCGGCGCGCTCGGCTTCGAGATCCTGCTGAAGAAACCGGCGCTGGCCTGAGTGATGACCGACCTCGCCTTCCTCGCCGCGCACGCCGCCGCGCGGCTCGGCGCCGACGACGTGCACTGCTCGGCGGTCGCGTCCGGCGCGACGCTGCCGCTGTGCGTGACGCCGCGCAGCGCCGAACTCGCGACCTCGCCCGAGATGTTCGTCGCGTGGTACCGCTCGCGGCTCGACACGATCGACACGCTGCTCGACGCGTGCGGCGCGCTGCTGTGGCGCGGCTTCGCCGTGCCCGACACCGCCGCGTTCGGCTGCCTTGGCGCGCTGTATCCGGCGCACGCGAACGGCTACACCGCGGGCGCCGCGCCGCGCAAGCAGATCGACGGCCAGGTATACGAGTCGACCCGCATGCCGCCGCCGTTCAAGATCGGGCTGCATCAGGAGATGGCCTACATGCCCGCGTTCCCGCGCCTCGTCGCGTTCTATTGCCGGCAGCCGGCCGATGCGGGCGGCGAGACGCCGATCTGCGACATGCGGCGCGTGACGGCACGCGTGCCGGCCGCGCTGCGCGAACGGTTCGCCGAACGCGGCGTGATGTACCTGCGCAATTTCGCGGCGCCCGGCGAGCGCGCGGACGGCCTCGCCGCCAATCCGGGCATGCCGTTCGCCGAATACCACCGGCCGTGGGATGACGCGTTCGGCACGAGCGAGCGCGACGAGGTCGAGCGGCTGTGCGCGGAACGCGGCGTCGGGTGCCGCTGGCTCGACGACGGCAGCGTGACCGTGTCGCACGTCGGCAGCGCGCTGCGCGCGCATCCGCGCACCGGCGAAACCGTGTGGTTCAACCAGGCGAGTGCGCAGCATCCGAACCCGCGCTCGATGGGCGAGCTCAGTTACCGCTACCTGCAGCGCATGTACGGCGGGCGCGCGGCATTTCCGTACGAGATCCGCTATGGCGACGGGTCGCCGATGCCGTTCGACGATCTCGTCGCGATCTACGACGCGTTCGACGACGAGGAGCTTGCGTTCCCGTGGCACGCCGGCGACGTGCTCGTCGTCGACAACATGCTGGTCGCGCACGGCCGCAACCCGTACCGGGGCGCGCGCGACACGCAGGTCATGCTGTTCGACTGACGGGATGCCGACGATGAACCCCTCGTTCCTCGCTTCCGTGCGCGCGATGTTCGGCCCGCACACTGCATTCGACCGGCCGCAGCGCTCGGGCACGCAGCCGCTGCCCGATGCGCACGCGCCCGGCGCGGCGCTCGGCGCGCGCGCGATCGACGTCGCGGCCGGCGATTTCCGTTTTTCCGCGCGGCATGTGCGGTTCCGGCTCGGCGCGATCACCGCGATCGTCGGGCCGAACGGCTCCGGCAAGACCACGCTGCTCGAAACGCTGCTCGGCTTCCGGCGCGGCGGCACCGACGTGCGCGTGCTCGACGTGCCGGCCACCCGCTTCATGCGCGATACGCCGTCGCTGCGGCGCATCGGCGCGCAATTGCAGAAGGTCGAGTATCCCGACCATCTCCGCGTGTCGGAGATCGTCGCGCTGCACCGCGCGATGTACGTGCATGCGGATGCCGCGGTCACGGATGCGCTCGGCATCGCCGAACTGCTCGACAAGCCGTGCCGCGCGCTGTCGAAGGGGCAGCGCCAGCGCGTCGATCTCTACGTCGCGCTCGCGCACCGGCCCGAACTGGCCGTGCTCGACGAACCGTTCACCGGCCTCGACCGCCGTTATGCGGGCGTCGTGATCGACCTGCTGCGCCACCGTGCGCGCGGCACGAGCGTCGCGATGATCTGCCACGCCGAGGAAGAGCTGGCCGTCGTCGACGATCTCGTATGGGTACGTGACGGCGGCGTGCGCTACCAGGGCGACAAGGACGCACTGCGCGCCGAGCTGGTCGGCGAAGCGCGCGCGGTCCTGCATTGCCGCGACGAAGCCGACGCACGTGCGTTGCGCAAGCGCCTCGCTGCGCTGCCGGGCGTGACCGGCGTGCGCGTGTCGGCCGCGCATGTCGTCGAGGTGTTCGGCGATGCGACGCTGCATCCGAACGTGCACCGGATCGTCGGCGAACAGGGCATCCAGCATCTCGCGCTCGCGCCGAGCACGCCGGGCGACCTGCTGCGCCTCTGTACCGAGGGCCCTTCCCATGACTAAGGTGTTCCTGATTCTCGTGCGCAACGAACTGCTCGGCTATCTGCGCAGCCGTTCGTCGCTGTTCTGGACGCTCGTGTTCCCGGTGTTCCTGCTGAGCGTGATGCTGTTCGCGTTCGGCGGATCGGGTTCGCTCGGCACGGCCGACATCGCGTTCGTCGTACCCGGCGGCGCGACGCCGTACAGCCGCGCGTGCGAAGCGCAGATCGTCGCGAGCCTCACGCACAGCGACACGGTGAAGGCGACCTTCGACGGCCGCGGCACGGCGGCCGATCGCGTGACCGTCGTGCTCGGCAACGACGAGCGCACGCCGGCGACGATCCGCTACGACTTCAACGGCTCGCTCGCGGTCAAGGCCGCGTCGCGCGTCGTCGAGATCGCGCTCGCGCGCTGCGCCGCGCAGCAGCTCGGGATGCCTGCCGCGCAGGCGCGCTTCGAGAACGCCGCGCCGGCGCGCCGCCCGTTCGACTACGGTGCGTTTTTCGCGACCGGCATCCTCGTGATGGCGTTCATGGCGATCGGCCTCAACTCGACGACGACCGCGATCGCATCGCTGCGCGAACGCAATACGTTCAAGCTATACGTGTGCTTCCCGGTCTCGCGCGGCGTGTTCCTCGCCGCGCTGATCGTCGCGCGGATGATCATGATGGCGTTGTCGGCGCTCGTGCTGCTGACGGTCGCACGCGTCGCGTTCGGCATCGCGCTGCCGATCGCGACGCCGGACGGGCTGCGTGCGTTGCCGATCGTGCTGCTCGGCGCGGCGATGGTGCTCAGCATCGGCGTACTGCTCGCGAGCCGCACCAAGTCGCTGGCCGCCGCCGAACTCGCGTGCAACGTCACCTACTACCCACTGCTGTTCTTCAGCGACCTGACGATCCCGATGCACGACGCACCGGCCTGGCTGAAGTCGGTGCTCGCGTTCCTGCCGACCAACCAGTTCGCGGTCGCGCTGCGCGGGGCGCTGGTCGACGGCGCCCCGTACGCGCAGCTCGCGCCGCAACTGCTCGGCATGACCGCGAGCACGGCGCTGTTCCTGTTCGCCGCCGCGAGGCTGTTCCGCTGGCACGACGCATAACACCGCACCGTGTCCGATGTATCGACGTTACGACGTTTCGACGAAGGAGAATCCCCCGATGAAATCGAGCAATCCCATCACTGACTACCTGCTGCACGCGAGCAACTTCCTGCCGGCGATCGTGTTCCTGTTCTACGGCCGGCTCGGCCCCGAACAGCCGGACGTGCGCTGGACACACGCGTTCCTGATCGGCGGCGTGCTCGCGCTCGTGCACGGCGCATGGCTGATCCGCCGCGCGGACCGCAACAGCATCGCGATCGGCGTCGACCTGTTTCTCGTGATCGGCGCGGTGCTGGCGCTCGTGTCGCCGACAGGTAGCCGTTTGTGGGGTGAAGAACTCGGGCCGGCCGCGATGCTCGTCTGCGTGCTGGTCGTCGGCATCGTGCATACCGCGTGGTCGGAAGGCGGTTTCGTCGACGGCGCGTTCGTCGACCACGGGCGCGTGCGTTCGCTGTCGATCGTGCTGCTCGCGGTCACCGTCGTCGCGCTC
>NZ_JAAGPE010000363.1:0-239 GCF_017104605.1 Burkholderia sp. Ac-20384
AGCAATAAAAAAAAAAAAAAAACAAAGATGGATAAGGGACGGAGTGAGAGAAAAAAAAAAAAGTGCAAACAAAGATAACAGCGTAGTAAAAACCAAGGTATATGAAGTGAAGAGGAGCACAAAAGAGAACATGACGAGAAGGAATCAGAAGGAGCTATAAAATGAGAGGACGGACAATAGAGACGATACAACGAGAGCAACGCTATACGATGAGCGCAACACATAAATGAAGAGAGAGA
>NZ_JAAGPE010000364.1:0-8332 GCF_017104605.1 Burkholderia sp. Ac-20384
TTGGCTGGCGAACACCGGCGACGCCGATACGCGCACCACACCGTCGAGCGCCGCCGCGCCCTGGGCGGCGCGCGCGAACGCATGCGCGTCGGTTTCGAGGCGTGTCGCGTGCTCGGCAAGGTGCAGCCCTTCGTCGGTCGGCGGCCAGCCGCGCGGCAGCCGGTCGAACAGCCGGATGCCGAGCGCGGACTCCAGTGCGTCGATGCGCCGCGCGACTGTCGAATGCTGAACCTGAAGCGCCCGCGCGGCGGCCGACAGGCTGCCGCTGCGCATCACCGCAAGGAAATAGCGGATGTCGTCCCAGCTCATCGGCAGCGCGGACGCGGGAACGGGGTCCGGATCGGGCGAATTTTGCACAGTGGATGGGCGATTTACGGGAATTCTGATCGATTATGCACGATGGGATGATCATGTCACTTCAATTCGATTGTGAGGAACGTCATGACCCAGACTGTCACCGCCATCCGGATCGGGATCGACCGCTACGGCGACGCCGGCGTGCTGCGCCGCGTCGATGCACCTGTCGCGCCACCCGGTGCCGGCGAAGTACGGATTCGCCAGACCGCGATCGGCGTGAATTTCGTCGACATCTACTTCAGGACGGGGGCGCACGCGTTGCCTTCGCTGCCCGATGCGCTTGGCGTCGAGGCGGCCGGCGTGATCGACGCGGTCGGGCCGGGCGTGACGGAGCTCGTCCCCGGCCAGCGTGTCGCGTATGCGGGCATGCCGACCGGCAGCTATGCGAGCCTGCGCACGATGCCGGCCGAGCGCGTGCTGCCGATCCCCGACGGGTTGAGCGACGAAGCTGCCGCCGCCGGGCTGCTGAAAGGGATCACCGTTTATATGCTGCTGCATCGCGTCCGGCAGGTCGGCGCCGGCGACACGGTGCTCGTGCAGGCAGCGGCCGGCGGCGTCGGGCTGCTGGCGACGCAGTGGGCGCGTGCGCTCGGCGCGCGAGTGATCGGCACGGTCGGGTCGGCCGCGAAGGCCGCGCTTGCGCGCACGCATGGCGCCGAGGCGGTTGTCGATTACCGCGAGGAGGATTTTGTCGCGGCGGCACGCGCGTTCGGCGGTGGCGCGGGGGTCGATTTTGCGATCGACGGGATCGGCGGCGACGTGCTGACGCGCACGCTCGGCGCGGTTCGTCCGTTCGGGATGGTCGCGAGCATCGGGCAGGTGGCCGCGATCGGCGTGCGGCAGACGTTCGATCTCGACGAGTTGGGGCCGGCCCGGTCAATCGCGCTCGCACGGCCGAGCGTGCTCGGCTTCATCGCGCGTGACGTCGACGGATATCGGGAGGCTGCGCGCGCGACGCTCGAACGGCTGGCGAGCGGGATGCACGTGGAGATCGGCGCGCGGCTGCCGCTCGAACAGGCGGCCGATGCGCACCGATTGATGGAGTCGCGCGCGACGACGGGTGGGGTCGTGCTGGTGCCTTGATGGCGGGAGGATGGGGATCGCGATACGGCTCGACGCGCGCGTCGCGATCCACGGGAGGCTCAGTTGTGCTTGCGCAGCGGCGCATCCTCGACGAACCACGCGAGCACGAACGCGATCGCAATGACCGTCGCCGCCGCGAGATACACGACATGCAGCGAACCGGCGAATGCATGCAGATACGCGTCGCGCACGGCATCCGGCAACTGATGCACGGCAGCCGGGCCGAGCGCGGGCGGCAGCTCCGTGCCGGCCGGCAGCGCAGCCATTACCCGCGACTGCAGCCCGTGCGAGAACAGTGCGCCGAACGCCGCGACGCCGAGCGAGCCGCCGATCGAGCGGAACAGCGTCGCGCCCGACGTCGCAACGCCCATGTGCCGGAATTCGACCGTGTTCTGCACGGCGAGCGTGAGCACGGGCATCACCATGCCGAGCCCGATCCCGAGCAGCGCCATGTACGCGTACATCGTGTGCAGCGGCGTATCGAGCGTCAGCGTCGACAGCAGCGCCATCGCGATGCCGCCGGCCAGCGTGCCGAGGATCGGGAACATCCGGTACGAGCCGAGCCGCGAGATCAGCCGGCCGCTGACGATCGACGTCACGAGCATCCCGCCCATCATCGGCAGCAGCTGCATCCCGGCTTGCGACGGCGTCGAACCCTTCACGACCTGCAGGTAGAGCGGGATGAACGTGACCGAACCGAACAGCGCGATGCCGACGACGAAGCCGATCAGGCTGACCAGCACGAAGGTGCGATGGCGGAACAGTTCGAGCGGCATGATCGGCTCGGCCGCGAGCCGCTCTTCATAAATGAAGCCGCCGATCGCGACGACACCGAGCACGAGCGTCATCCACAGCTGCGGCGACGTCCACGGCAGCAGCGAGCCGCCTTCGCTCGTGAACAGGATCACGCAGGTGAGGGCGGTGGCGAGGAACGCGGCGCCCATGTAGTCGATCCGGTGTTTCACGTGCGCGGTGTGCGGCCGGAACGCGACGCCGATCACCGCGAGCGCGAGAAAGCCGAGCGGCAGGTTGATCGTGAAGATCCAGCGCCACGACAGGTGCTCGACCAGGAAGCCGCCGAGCAGCGGGCCGATGATCGTCGCAAGGCCGTACACGCCGCCGAACATCCCCTGGTAGCGCGCGCGGCGATCGGGCGGCACCAGATCGCCGATCGCGGCCATCGTGACGACCATCAGGCCGCCGCCACCCAGCCCCTGCAGCGCACGCAGCACGATCAGCTGCGTCATGTCCTGCGCGACGCCGCACAGCGCGGAGCCCGCCAGGAACAGCACGATCGCGGCCTGCAGCACGATCTTGCGGCCGTACAGGTCGCCGAGCTTGCCGTACAGCGGCAGCACGACGGTGGAGGAGAGCAGGTACGCGGTGACGACCCACGACAACTGGTCGAGCCCGCCGAGCTCGCCGACGATCGTCGGCAACGCGGTCGACACGATCGTCTGGTCGAGTGCGGACAACAGCATGACGAGCAGCAGCGCGGCGACGATCAGCCCGGTCGGCGCGTCGCGGCGGGCCGTTTCGGCGGCCGGCGGAGTGAGGACGGTGTCGGTTGTCATTGATATATCTGCCATGGCAGGGAATTGCGTCGAACTATAGCGACAGATGGTTGACTAGTCAATTTCTGCCCAGCCTCGATGTGTTGCAACCGTAACAGGAGATTGCCGGCCCGAAAAATTGACCGGGATCAGGGGAAAGCGGGGACGGACTCAAGTTTTTTGCAGGCAAACCGTAATCCAGAGTGCTGCGGAGCGATTGCCGCGGCATTTTTCACCGCTCACGTCCCGTCATGAACCTGAACGCCCTGTTTTCCCGTTTCTCGATCCGTACGCGGATCTTCTCCACGCTCGGCCTCGTCGCCGTGCTGCTCGTCGTGTCGGGGCTGATCGGCCTCGCCGGCATGCAGAGTTCGAACCGCGCGCTCGACGAGGCTTATACGCAGCAACTGGCTGCGAAGACCGCGTTGTCCGCGGCCAGCCTGAACCTGACGATCGTGCGCACGACGCTCGACCGCGCGATGCTGCATCCGGAAGCGCCGGAAGTGCCCGATCTCGTCAAGAAGGCCGAGAACTATCTCGCGAAGGCCGACACCGCGTGGCGCGGCTATGCGTCGATGCCGCACGACGGCGACGAAGGCCCGCTCGCGAGCCGCCTCGACGCCGCGCGCCAGGCGCTGATCGGGCAGGCGCTGAAGCCGATGATCGACGCGGTCCGCGACGGCCGCCGCGACGAGGCCGACCGGCTGCTGATGTCGGTGGCGCCGCCGCTGTCGGTCGCGCTCACGCAGGCGACCGATGCGCTCGACGCGTACCAGGTCGCACGCGGCAAGGACGTGTACGACACCGCGCAGACCTATTACGGCTGGATGCGCGCGGGCGCGATCGCCGGTATCGCGTTCGGCCTGGCCGCGTGCCTCGGCTGCGCGATTGGTCTGCATTACGCGATCACGCAGCCGGTGAATCGCCTGCTGTCGCATTTCCGCCGCCTGTCGGACGGCGACCTGACGTCGGAAGTGCGCTGGTCGTCGCGCGACGAGATGGCCGAACTGGTCAAGGGCGTGACCGGCATGCAGCGCAGCCTCGCGGACACCGTGCGCCAGGTCAGCCAGGGTTCCGAAGCGATCTCGACGGCGACCCACCAGATCGCGGCCGGCAATACCGACCTGTCGCAGCGTACCGAGGAACAGGCGTCCGCGCTGCAGGAGACGGCCGCGAGCATGGAGCAGCTCACCGCGACCGTGAAGCAGAACGCGGACAATGCGGTGGAGGCGCAGGCCTGCGCGGATACCGCGAGCGAGATCGCCACGCGCGGCGCGACGGTCGTCGGCGAGGTGATCGGCACGATGAACGAGATCGACCAGAGCTCGCAGAAGGTCGCCGACATCATCGGCACGATCGAAGGTATCGCGTTCCAGACCAACATCCTCGCGCTGAATGCGGCAGTCGAAGCCGCGCGCGCGGGCGAGCAGGGCCGCGGCTTCGCGGTGGTCGCGGGCGAGGTGCGCACGCTTGCGCAACGCTCGGCTTCCGCGGCGAAGGAAATCCGCACGCTGATCGGCGAATCGGTCGAGCGCGTCGCGATCGGCTCGCGGCTCGTCGGCACGGCCGGCGCGACGATGCAGGACATCCAGCAGGCGATCGGCCGCGTCACGGGCATCATGACCGAGATCGCGGCCGCGTCGAGCGAGCAGCGTGACGGGATCGAACAGGTGAACCGCGCGGTGTCGCAGATGGACCAGGTGTCGCAGCAGAACGCGGCGCTCGTCGAGCAGGCCGCGGCGGCAGCAGCGTCGCTGGAAGAGCAGGCCGACGGGCTGCGCCGCGCGGTCGGCGCGTTCCGCGTAGCCTGATCGACCGCGGGTGGCGACGCGGCGGGTGCTTGCCCGCCGGTCGCCGGCCCGTTACGTCAGACGGCCGCGAGCTGCGCGGCCGCGCGCGACGACGCGACGATCAGCAGTTTCATCGTCGCACGCGTCGCGCCGACGAACAGCTTGCGCGCGGCACGCGCGTCGAGCGTGTCGAAGTCGACTTCGGTGAGGATCACGCACGGCGCCGACTGGCCCTTGAAGCGGTAGATCGAATCCAGCAGCACGTCGCCTTCGCGATACTCCGGGTTGCCGAACAGGTCGTACTTGCCGGTAAAGCTCTTGAGCCGGTGCGGGCCGAGCTGATCGAGCGGTGCGAGCACCGAGCCTTCGCGGCCGCGATACGACAGCACCGCGATGTCCTGCTTGCGGAAGCCGAGCGACAGCGCGTGCGTGATCGCCCGCTTGGTCGCGTCGATGCAGGCGTCGGCCAACGCGTCTCCCGACGCGCCTGCTTCCCCGTACGACGACACCGACGGATCCGAACCGTCGAACGGGCTGCCCGAGCGCAGCTCGGCCGCCAGCGGCTCGACCCGGCCGACGATGTCGCGCACGAATTCAAGCAGGTCGCGCGGGCTGCGATAGTTCGTGAGCGCCTTCAGCGTGACCCAGCCCGGCAGCGCGACCGGCTCGCGCATGTACAGGTTCTGCAGCGGATCTTCCAGCCACCACCATGCGCCATCCGGCGCCAGCAAGCGCTCCAGCGCGGCCGCCCACGGCGCGTGGAAATCCTGCCCCTCGTCGACCACCAGCACGTCGAAGCGCCAGTGCCCGGGGATCGGCGTTTCCGCGAAGCGCGCCTCGAGCCGCTCGAATTCGCCGGGTACCTGGAAGTCGGGCGTATAGCCGCCGTCGCGCGCGACCCAGTCGCATAGCTGGTGGTAGTTCGCGATCTTCGCGCCGGGCGGTGCGATGCGCGCGATGTAGTCGGCGAGCGGCCGGTTGAAGCACACGTAGAGCACACGCTTGCCGGCCGCGACCGCATCGCGCATCGCCTGCACCGCGAGTTGCGTCTTGCCCGAGCCGGCCGTGCCGGTGACGCGCAGCCGGAACGGCGCGAATTCGAGCTGGCGTGCCCACGCGGCGAGCCCGCCCGACAGCCGCGTGACGAGCGTGCCGGCTTGCCCGACGAGCGCACTCGTGTCGGGCGTGAGCGCGAGCTCGTCCGCGAGGAAATGGTGGAGTTTCGGTGCGTTCGGGAAGTGCTCGTCGTCTTCGGGCAGGATCTGCAGGATCACCTGCGCGAGCTGCGCCTTGCGCGACGCATCGACGATGCGGTCGGCCGCGACGCCGGCGATCGACGCGTCGCGGATCGAGTAGTCGGGGCAGTACAGCAGCGCCTCGACGCCGTAGACACCCGCGCCGAGCGCGGCCGTCAGGCGCCGGTGCAGCGTTTCCTGCGTGCGCGCGAGCTGGATCGGGACATTGCGTTCCTTCTGCAGATAGGCCTTCACGAGCCCTTTCGGCGTTTCGCGCAGGAAGCCGGCTTTCTGTTCGATCAGCAGCACGCGGCCGGCCGGGCTCACGACCACGAACGCGGCCTCGCCGAACACCGAGAACGCCTGGTCGGCGCGGGTCCAGTGCACGCCGTGATACACGGTGTAGGTGTCGGGCAGCGCGTGTTCGAGCGCGGCGAGCGTTTCGCGCTCGCGTTCGGCCGCGCCGGTTGCGGCGAGGCTTTTCCAGTCGTCGGGGATGAGGCGGGCCATGGCGTCGGGCGGCGGATGCCGGCGTGGGCGTGAACAGGTGCGGCTATTGTACTGAGCTATCAACCTGTTCACGACACGATCGCCGTGCCGCGCGGACGTTGGCCGTGCCGAGGAGGAACGGCCCGGGGGCGTTACCCGCGGGCGAGCCGTTTCGCGAGATCGGCGCTGAGGATCGCCATGCGCGCCGGCTTTTCGTAGCAGACGACGTCGAACGCGCGGATCACTTCGCTGATGTCGGCTTCGCTCGCGCGGCCGGTGAGCAGGTCGCCCGTCAGCACGAAGATCGGTGCGCCCGGGTTGTCGGACGTGCGGACGGCCTTGATCGCGGTGGCGGCCGTGCTGTCGTCGAACAGCCATTCGGTCAGGACCGCGTCGAACGCCTGGCCCTGCAGCGCATCGACGAACGGCGCGAGGCCGTCGAATGCGGCGGTCGCGAAACCCTGGCGTTCGAGATAGCGGCACAGCTCGGTCGCGCTGACGCGATCGGGGTCGATCACCGCGACGACGAGCTTGTCGCTCTCCGCACGGCGCGGATAGATCTCGATCTTGTGCACGTCGTACGCGTTCTGGTACAGCACGCCGGTGTGGCGCAGCACGCGCCAGCGGCCGTTTTGTTCATACGCGACGAATTCGGGGCGCGCGCCGGCTTCGAGCGGCGCGCCGATCCATGCGGTGCACGGAATCTCGGCGACGCCCGCGTAAAGGACGGCTTCCTGCGAGTAGGCGCCGACCATGCCGGGGTCGAGCGTTTGCGCGCCGAACAGCTGGGCGGCGGGTTCGCCGTACGCTTCGGCGACTTTCTTGATCTGCGCGAGCGTCCAGGGGCTGCTGCCACGCAGTTTGCGGTGGCCTTGCGAGAAACTCAGGTCAAGGATGCGGCACAGCTCGGTGGTCTGCTGGCGCTTGCCGATGCCGTTGCGGGTCATCAGCTCGCGCACGCGCTCGGCAACCGCGAGGGAATCCGTGGTGATTGCTTCAGTGGTCATGCTACGGGAACGGATCGTGACGTTCAGAACGACGCCTTGCGGCAGTCTCGACGGACAGTCTTCATGACGTCCAGGGGCGAGCCGACCGGCCACGCGCGGAAAAGATAACTTTACCGCAAAATGGTCGTTATCCAGTGTCGTGAAAGGTGCGTTTGTGTGAAAGGTGTGTCACGACGTTACCACCGAGGTCCGTATTTCGATGCATTAACGCCTGACAGGAAACAATGACAACAACCTATCCGCTGCACGATGCCCTGACCCTCGCCGGCGCTCGCTTCCCGACCGACGCCGATATCGTGATCGCCGGAGCTGGCATCATGGGCTGCGCAGCCGCGTATTACCTGGGCCTGCGCGGCCTGAAGGCCGTCGTGCTCGACAAGTCGCGCATCGCCGGACAGCAGTCGACCCGTGCGTGGGGCTTCGTACGGCAGCAGGGCCGTGAAGCAGCCGAGGTGCCGCTGATGATGGCCGGCATGCGGATCTGGGAAGAGTTAGAGGAAACGCTCGGTTTCGATCTCGAGTGGCGGCAAGGCGGCTGTCTTTATATTGCGGACAACGAAACGGACTGGGCGTCGTTCAACGCGTGGCTTGCTGTCGCGCGCGAGCACGGGCTCGACACGCGCACGCTGACGCGCGCGCAAATCGACGAGCGTGTCAGCGGTCTTTCGCCGCAGGCACGCACGCTCGGCGGGCTGTACACCGCGACCGACGGGCAGGCCGAGCCGCGCCGCGTGGCCGCCGCGTTCGCTGCGCGTGCCGCCGAGGCGACGGACCTGATCGGTCGGCAACGGCAGCAGTTGCGCTTTGCTAGCGGCCGG
>NZ_JAAGPE010000365.1:0-8102 GCF_017104605.1 Burkholderia sp. Ac-20384
TGTCGGGCGGGGTGGCTGGTTGGAATCGTCTGCCATGGTCGGCTCCCTTACTTCGCGAGCAACAGCGTGTTGACGTCGTCCGCGACGTAGTAGAAGCCGTCGCCTTCAGGCGTCATTGCGATGCCGAACAGGTTGCCGTTGCCGGGGGGCGACTGCGCCTTGTCGGTGTTGATCCAGCGCGCGTAGATCTGCTTGCCGGCGACCGGGTCGATCTCGACGACCTGGCCGTTCTGCCCGTTGGTCGTGAGCAGGTGGCCGTTCGGTGCGGTGGCGAGCGCGAGCGGGCGGCGCAGGAAGCCGTCGGCGGTGATCTGGCGGCCAACGCCCGCGCTGGTGTCGCGCGTGAGCGGGTCGTCGATCTCGACGATGCGGTTGCCGATCGCGTCCGACACGTACAGCTTCTTCTGGTCGCCGGACAGCGCGAGGCCGGTCGGGCCGACCAGGAACACGCCCTTGTCGGCCTGCGCGCCGAGGCCGCTCGCGACGACCGTTTCCTGCTTGATCACAGGCGGCTTGCCGGCCGGCACGTCGAGGTCGAGACGCAGCACGGTCGCCTGCTTGTAGACGGGCGGATTGCCGTCCGCGCCGCCGACGCCGAAGCCGGCCATGCTGACGAACAGCGTCGCGCTGTCGCCGCGGTCGACCACGGCCATGTTGCCCCACGGGTCGTTGATGTTCGGCGTCGACCACGTCGAGGCGATCTTGCCGTGCGGATCGAGCACGATCATGCAACCGGCGCCCTTGGTGTTGGTCGTGCCGTCGTTGCTCGGCGTGCTGCCGACGATCACCCAGCCGGACTTCAGCATCGTCATCGCCGTCGACAGGCCGACGCCGCCCGGGCACGCCTTCAGGTCGCGCGGAATCGACGCGAACAGGCTCATCTGCTTCGTCGACGGGCGGTAGTTGACGATCGTGCTGCCGGTGCCTTGCAGGTTCGCCGAGTTGTTGAAGTTGTCGACGAGCACGTCGCCCGCCTGGATCGTGCCGGCCGACACCGGCGCGACCGCGATCGCGTACGGGTTCTGGTCGCCGTTGTCCGGCACCGTGTTGACGAGCGTGACGTGGCGATGCACGGTCTCGAGGAAACCTTGCGGCTCGGCGAGTGCGCCGGCGGTGGCCGTCAGTGCGGCGGCGGCCAGTGCGCCCGTCGCGAGGCGGCGAAGCGGAGCGGATGGATTCATGTGGGTCTCCTGGGGAGCGCGCCGTCCGGGCGGCGCGCGAAAAGGGTCAGCGTGGGCGCGTCCGCTCAGAACGTGATCGTCGTCCGTGCGCCGATCACGAACGTGTTGCGCAGCGGCTGGGTCGCGTCGCTCGGGTTCTGGCCGGCACCGGCGTTGAACGTGTACTGCGCGTCGGCCTGGACGATCCACCACGGGTTGACCTGGTACTGGTAGGTCGCTTCGAGCGTCGTCTCGCGGGTACGCACGCCGTACGGGCCGGTGGCGAACGACTGCGCGGTCTGGTCGAGGTCGGTCACGTGGTTGCCGACCTGGATGTACGTGACGCCGAGGCCGACGCTGTCGTTGTCGCGGCCTTCGAACGGCGCCTTCAGCACGATCCCCGCGTTGGCCGACAGGCTGACCAGGTTGCGGTCACCCGGTGCGCCCATCACGCGTGCGAACACGCCGAGGCTTCGCGGGCCGGTCGGGTCGGGGCGCCAGATCATCTGGTCGGCCACCGCGTAGAAGCTGTAGTTGCCGTGCCGCTGCTGCGCGTTGCCGTTCGATGCGGGATCCGAGAGCGACAGCCCGTCGGTGCCCACGTTCTGGTCCGCGAAGCGGCCGTTGTGATACCAGACGCCGATCTTGTAGGTGCCCGGCAGCCCGTTCGAGCGGCCGGTGTCCATTTCGCCGTCGGACGGCTGGTTCAGCGCGTACTGCAGTTCGCCGATATAAAGTGCACCGTTGTGCAGGTTGAAGTTCGTGCCGCTCAGGTTGCTCGGGTTGTTGCCGAGCGGGTCGCCGTCGAACACGCCCGCGAGCGCGGTGAGCTTCGGCGTGATCTGCGCGCGCACGCGCACGCCGAGGCCCGCGAGCGGATACGCGGGGCCGCCGTTCGGCAGGTCGTACGACGGCAGCGCGGGCCAGCCGAACATCGTGTTGACGAACGTGTTCGCATACGTGCTGACCATGAATTCCTGGTCCAGGCTCTGCTGGCCGATCTTCACGTCGACACGCTTGTCGAGGAACGACTGCTGGTACCACAGCTCCCACAGGCGCGTCGTGCCCTGCGCCTCGATGCCGCTCGCGGTGTTGAGCGTGCCGAGGTTCCGCGCACTCAGGTTGGTGCCGTGGATCTGCAGCGCGCTGACGTTGAACGTGCCGCCGGGCAGGCCGATCGCCTTCTGCGTGTCGACCGTCAAGGTGGCCGTCGTCAGCCCGTCGTAGGCACCGCCGCGGTTCAGGCCGCCGCGCAGGTTCGCGAGGTACTCGCTGGTTTCGGTGATCTGCAGCGTCGCGCCGTACTTGCCGAGCCACGGGCGGATGCCGCCCATGTCGCCGAGCAGGTTCTGGCGGGTCCAGAGGCCGGTCCACATGTTGGTCGGCTTCGCCTGGATCGCGAGGTCGGCCTCGGGGGCTTCGGGCTGTGCGTCGACCGGCACGTCGGCGAACGCTGCGCCGCTCGCGAACGATGCGCACGCAAGGATGGCCGCGCAGGCGGCGGGGCGCATCCGGGCACGGACGCTGTCTCCCTGGAACGACGCAAACTTCATATCAAATCCCTGGTTCTAATTAGTGTGGAGTCCTGCTTGTCGGTCGCTGTCCGGACGCTCGGCACCGTTTGGCCAGGGCATGAAGATGAACGCAACGCGGCGCATCGTAGGAGTGTCAAATGGGAAAGTCAATGTAAACGAGAATGATTCGCATCTAAATTACTGAATGTAATCCACCTCCTTACGGATGGGGCCTGACACGTGTTTAGTGCCGAGGTAAACCGTAAATATCGGCGTAATGAAAATGAATGCTTCGATGCGGATCGATGGATCCGCGGGGCGGGGCGCAGGAGGCGACCGGCGAGCGCCGGATGGCGCGTGCCGACGGACGAAATCGACGCCGTTACAGAATTTATTAGGTGATGCCGCCGATCGCAGGAACTCCGTGCTTTCCCGGTGTCCAAACGGGGCTGGATGAGATTCCGGGGCCGCGCGGCCCGGCCGGCAAGGCTGGGCGACGCTTGTCAGGGTTTGTTTTGAAAGGGTTTTTTCTCGTCTCCGCGTGCGCTTTGCGCCACGTCCCCGCCCTGAAAATTCGTCCGGCTCCCCTTCTTGAATTTGTCAAAACCCGTCCATATAATTAGCACTCGCTGCACGAGAGTGCTAACAATTCTCTGCCGGGCGATAAGCCGGGCAGATTCCCTAAGCGTTCTTCAATCTCAGTCAAGAGAGGAGTGAATATGAACCTTCGTCCTTTGCACGATCGCGTGATCGTCAAGCGCCTGGATCAGGAAACCAAGACCGCCTCGGGCATCGTGATCCCCGACGCCGCTGCTGAAAAGCCGGACCAGGGCGAAGTCCTGGCCGTCGGCCCGGGCAAGCGCGACGACAAGGGCGCCCCGATCGCGCTCGACGTGAAGGTCGGCGATCGCGTCCTGTTCGGCAAGTACGCAGGCCAGACCGTGAAGGTCGACGGCAACGAACTGCTGGTCATGCGCGAAGAAGACATCATGGCCGTGGTCAACGCGAAGTAAGCGTCCACCGACGGTACATATTCCCAAGAATTCAAGGAGTTAGAAGATGGCAGCTAAAGACGTCGTATTCGGCGATTCCGCCCGTTCGAAGATGGTCGAAGGCGTGAACATTCTCGCCAACGCAGTCAAGGTCACGCTGGGTCCGAAGGGCCGCAACGTGGTGCTCGAGCGCAGCTTCGGCGGCCCGACGGTCACCAAGGACGGTGTGTCGGTCGCGAAGGAAATCGAGCTGAAGGACAAGCTCCAGAACATGGGCGCGCAAATGGTCAAGGAAGTGGCTTCCAAGACCAGCGACAACGCAGGCGACGGCACGACGACGGCAACCGTCCTCGCGCAATCGATCGTTCGCGAAGGCATGAAGTACGTCGCATCGGGCATGAACCCGATGGACCTGAAGCGCGGCATCGACAAGGCAGTCGCAGCGGCTGTCGAAGAGCTGAAGAAGATCAGCAAGCCGTGCACGACGAACAAGGAAATCGCACAGGTCGGCTCGATCTCGGCGAACAGCGACACGTCGATCGGCGATCGCATCGCTGAAGCGATGGACAAGGTCGGCAAGGAAGGCGTCATCACCGTCGAAGACGGCAAGTCGCTGGCTGACGAACTCGACGTCGTCGAAGGTATGCAATTCGACCGCGGCTACCTGTCGCCGTACTTCATCAACAACCCGGAAAAGCAAGTCGCCGTGCTCGACAACCCGTTCGTGCTGCTGCACGACAAGAAGGTGTCGAACATCCGTGATCTGCTGCCGGTACTCGAGCAAGTCGCGAAGGCTGGCCGTCCGCTGCTGATCATCGCTGAAGACATCGAAGGCGAAGCGCTCGCAACGCTGGTCGTCAACAACATCCGCGGCATCCTGAAGACCGTTGCGGTCAAGGCGCCGGGCTTCGGCGATCGTCGCAAGGCGATGCTGGAAGACATCGCGATCCTGACCGGCGGCCAGGTGATCGCGGAAGAAACCGGCCTGACGCTCGAGAAGGCAACGCTGGCAGAACTGGGCCAGGCGAAGCGCATCGAAGTGGGCAAGGAAAACACGACGATCATCGACGGCGCAGGCGAAGCCGTGAACATCGAAGCACGCGTGAAGCAAGTGCGCGCGCAAATCGAAGAAGCGACGTCGGACTACGACCGTGAAAAGCTGCAAGAGCGCGTGGCCAAGCTGGCCGGCGGTGTTGCAGTGATCAAGGTCGGTGCAGCGACCGAAGTCGAAATGAAGGAAAAGAAGGCACGTGTCGAAGACGCACTGCACGCAACGCGCGCAGCTGTGGAAGAAGGCATTGTGGCAGGTGGCGGCGTTGCGCTGATCCGCGCTCGCACCGCGATCGCAGCCCTGACCGGCGCTAACGCCGATCAAAACGCCGGCATCAAGATCGTGCTGCGCGCAATGGAAGAGCCGCTGCGCCAGATCGTCACGAACGGCGGCGAAGAAGCCAGCGTCGTGGTGGCGGCAGTTGCTGCAGGTACGGGCAACTACGGCTACAACGCAGCGACGGGCGAGTACGTCGACATGGTCGAAGCCGGTGTTGTCGACCCGACCAAGGTCACGCGTACCGCACTGCAGAACGCAGCTTCGGTTGCAGGCCTGCTGCTGACGACGGACGCAGCTGTTGCTGAACTGCCGAAGGAAGACGCACCGATGCCGGGCGGCATGCCGGGCGGCATGGGCGGCATGGGCATGGACATGTAATCGACTTCGGTCGATGGTGTCCGGAGCGCGCAGCGATGCGCGTTCCAGCCAAAAGAAAAGACCCGCAGCGATGCGGGTCTTTTTTTATGTGCGCGCGAATTGCGATGCGTGCGCAGCGCGGCCGAAGATGTCGCGCCCAAAGGGCGTGACATGGGGCGACGGCGGGGCATGCCCCGCCGCACGTGCCTCAATGCCGGTGCGACGTCCTCGGCACCGAGTCGGCCTTCACGGCCGGCGGCGTATCCGAGTCTTCGTTGCTGCGCGCCCAGAAGAACCGGTCGGGCAGGTACGCCCCCATGCCGGGCCGGAACGCATCGCGCACGGCCTGGTACAGGTATTCCTGCGCCTCGCGAACCGCTTCGGGCGGCTCCTGGCCGTTCGCGAGCAGTGCCGCGATGGCCGCGCCCAGCGTGTCGGTGATGCCCATCAGCCGGTGCGGCGAGCGATCCCACATGTCTTCGCGGAGCTGGCCTTCCTCGCCGTACAGCGTGTTGACGAGCCGGTGCGAGCCCGTCTCGGACGACAGGATGTACTCGCAGCCCTGCGACAGCAGGTGCGAGACGGCCGCGTCGAGATTCGGCGCCTCGGCGTCGCCGTCCGGCTGCGCGAGCGCGATCAGCGTGGCGTAGTCGGCGACCAGCAGCGTGGTTTGCGGCGCCAGCAGGTCGGCGATCGATTCGCGCAGGTCGTCGGCTGCGAGCACGTGTTCGTCGTCGAGCGTGAAGTCCGGCGCGAGCACGAGCGGCACGCCGTCGTAGTCGGCGACGACCTCGGCGATGGCGCTCACGACTTCCGCGCGCGTCGCCGCGCCGATCTTGAACGCCGCAACCGGCATGTCTTCGAGCAGCATGCGCGCCTGGGCGGCGACCACGTCGGGATCGAGGCCGGTCACTTCGTCGCAGGCGGCCGAGTCGCGCACGGTGTAGCCCGTCAGGACGGACACACCGTGACAGCCCATGCTCGCCAGGGTCAACAGATCGGCTTGAATGCCAGAACCGCCGGTGGGGTCGGACAGGCCGAAGGTGAGGACGATCGGAGGGGCGTTGCTGGACATGTAAAAATGGGGCAAGAGAAAAACGGACAAGCGACGGACATGCGGACGGCGAGGCGAAGTGGGCGTTTTCGGCCCTGTGTTGCCCGGCAGGCCGCACTTTTCAGCCATTATGCGGCGGATTCCGGCCCGCACGACGGATTTTTTAGCGCAGCGCAACGTAGTCGCGTTACTCCAGCGCGATTGCTAGGCAGTCCGGCCCCGACACGGTACCATCATGGCTCCCGAATTTACCGACTTTCCCGACGCGGCTTAAGATGGAATACAAGAGCTGGATGTGCCTGATTTGTGGCTGGATTTACGACGAAGAAGCCGGGCTGCCGGAAGAGGGCATTGCCCCGGGCACGCGCTGGGAAGACGTCCCGATCAACTGGACGTGCCCTGAATGCGGTGCCCGCAAGGAAGACTTCGAGATGGTCCAGATCTGACCGGACCCTTGGCCCACGGACACACCGCTCAGGCCTCGCATCGGCCCGGCGCTCGCGCGTCGAGGTTCGCGCGAGCGACTTGACGATGACAGGCGCGCGTGTCCATGAGGCCAGAACCGGCGAACGTTCCCCACCCTGACGCACTGCCCAACCCGCGTGGCGGGGCCGTGCGCGCGGCCGACGCATGGCTTGCGGCGGCTGCCGACGCCTTCGAGCATCGCGACGACGCAGCTGCGCCGCTCTCCGCTGCGGCGGCCGTGCTGGCGGAAGCCGGCTGGCTGCCGGCCGCGCGTTTCGCAGGGCAGTTGTCGGCCGCCGTGCCGCTCGTCGTCGCCGAGCCGACTTCGGCCGGCTGGCGTGCCGCGCTGCGCGATTTCCGCGCGGCCGTCGCACGCCACAACCTGCGCGAGCTCGCCTGCTCGCCCGTTCTCTTCGACCATTTCCGTGCATTGCGTGCGCAAAGCGCCGCCGACCTGCGCGCGCATGCGCCGTTCGACGCGCTCGCGCTCGTCGGCCGTGCAGTGCCGTCGGCCACGCTGCGCGCGACGCGAGAGGGGGGGGCGAAGGGGATTCGTGCCGGCGAACAACAGGCGCTGCTCGGCGTGCTGCGTGCGGAACACGGCGCGCCCGATGCGGCACTCGACGAACTCGATGCGATGCTGGCCGCGCTCGCCGGCGACGATCCCTACGATTTCTGGCGGCTCGCGGCCGCGTGCGTGCGCGCATTGCGCGCCAGCGGCGCGCCCGAGCTGAAGCGCTTTCTCGCGCGGACGAACCTGCTGCTCGGCGAGCACGCGCAGGGCCGACGCAGTGCGCCGCCCGAACTCGTGCGCGAGACGGTGGCGCTGCTGTGGCGCGATTTCGCGCTGTTCGGCGCCGCGGCCGAGGATGTCGCGCTCGTCGACGTGCTGCACGACTACGGGCTGACGGTCGACTGGCATGTCGCCGGCACGCCCGCATCCGAAGCGCTGTGGGAGGCCGATGCTGCCCGCGCCGAGCACGATGCGGTCGCGGCTGCACCGACTCGCGCGCTCGGCGTCGTGACGGTCAATGCCCATGCCTATGAGGATTTCCTGCAGACGGCCGATGCGTCGATGGTGGACCTTGCTGCCGATCCGGCGAGAGCCGACGCGGGTGCCGCATGGCATGCGTCCGGCGCCGCCTACCGGGTCGGTACGGCCGCATGCGCGCTCGGGCTCGGCCACGCGGCGCTCCTGGCCGACACGCTCGGCCTCGCGTGGCGGCGTGC
>NZ_JAAGPE010000366.1:0-237 GCF_017104605.1 Burkholderia sp. Ac-20384
GAGATGGCATGGAGAGTGAGAGTGAGACGAGGTGAAGACCGAAGATAGTATATGACAGTGAGACAAGATAGTGGGGAAGGACGCGCAGAGGGCCGTGCATCACCACACGGATAGGGGTAGAACTGGTAAAGAGGGGAGAAGAGCAGTGAACGACCAGGTACGGGACATTATTGACCTGGTTAGGGGATGGGGGAGGGGGGGAGGGGGGGGGGGGGGGGGTGGGGTGTTTTTTTGTTT
>NZ_JAAGPE010000367.1:0-7943 GCF_017104605.1 Burkholderia sp. Ac-20384
CGAGCACGGCGGCGCCGAATGCGGCGGTGCCCGTCAGGCGGCGCGGCGCGATCGGCCGCATGCGTCGGCCATGCGCGTAGCGTTGGCGGCGGCGGCCGTAGCGTTCGAGCACGATCATGCCGACGACGATCGCGAGCATCGCGAGCGCGATCTGTGCGGCACCGGCGAGGTCGGAGCGCGTGATCCATGTCGTGTAGACGGACACGGTCAGCGTTTGCACGCCGAGGAATTCCGATGCGCCGATGTCGTTCAGCGTTTCGAGCAGCGCGAGGCTCACGCCGACCGCGATCGCGGGCCGCGCGAGCGGCACGACGACGCGCCAGAACGTGGCGATGCGTCCCGCGCCGAGCGTGCGCGCGGCTTCGAGCAGGCTCGCGGACTGCGTGACGAACATCGCGCGCGTGCTCAGGTAAACATATGGATACAGCACGAAGCCGAGCACGAAGATCGCGCCGGGCAGCGAGCGCAGGTCGGGCAGGCGGAACTGGCGCGGGCTGTCGAAGCCGAGCATCCAGCGGACCGCGCCCTGCACGGGGCCGATCGGGTGCAGCAGGTCGAGATACGCGAATGCGACGATGTAGGTGGGAACCGCGAGCGGCAGCAGCAGCGCCCACGTCAGCATCCGGCGGCCGGGAAAGTCGTATGCGGTGACGAGCCATGCGCAGCCCGTGCCGACGATCGACACGATCGCGCCGACGCCCGCGAGCAGCAGCAGCGTATTGACGAGCGCCTGCGGCAGCACGAATTCGGCGAGATGCCGCCAGTGCGCGAGATCGGCGTCGAACGCGGCGGCCACCAGCACTGCAAGCGGCGCCGCGACCGCCGCGGCGATCGCCAGCGCCGCGAGCAGCCACAGGCTGCCCGCGCGCGGCAGCAGGCGCGGCCGGCACGGCGGCCGGCGCGCGCCGGCGGTGGATGCGTCAGTTGTCAAAGCCGACCTTGTCGACCAGCTGGCTCGCCTGCTTGCGATGCTTCGCGATGTCCGCCAGCGGCAGCGGGTCGATCTTCAGCGTGCCGAAGCTGGCGATCACCGGGTCGAGCTTCACGTTCGCGCGCACCGGGTATTCGTAGTTCGCCTGCGCATACAGCGCCTGCGCTTCCGGCGACACGAGGTATTCGAGCAGCTTTACTGCGTTGGCCTTGTGCGGCGCGTGCTTCGCGACCGTCGCGCCGCTGATGTTCACGTGCGTGCCGCCGCTCTTCGCATTCGCGAACGTCGGCCGCACGACCTTGATCGCGTCGCCCCACTTGCGCGCGTCGCTGCCGGCCTCCGCATTCTTCATGTGACCGACGTAGTAAGCGTTCGCGAGGCCGACGTCGCAGATGCCGCCGAGGATGTCGCGCGCGACGTCGCGGTCGCCGCCCGTCGCCTTGCGCGCGAGGTTTGCCTTCACGCCGCGCAGCCACTTCTCGGTCGCTGCTTCGCCGGCGTGCGCGATCATCGCCGCGACGAGCGCCGTGTTGTACGGATGCTGGCCCGAGCGGATGCAGACCTTGCCCTTCCATTTCGGATCGGCGAGATCCTCGTAGCGGAACGCATCGACCTTCAGGTCCTTCTCGACGTACAGCACGCGGTCGCGCAGCGACAGCGCGTACCAGTCGCCGTTCGCGCCGCGCAGGTTCGCGGGAATCGCGTCGTCGAGCGCCTTCGAGCGCACCGGCTGCGTGAGCCCGCCGTCGACGAGATCGAGCAGGTTGCCGACGTCGACCGTCATCAGCACGTCGGCCGGCGATTGCGCGCCTTCCGCCTTCACGCGCTCGAGCAGGCCGTCCTTCACGAACACCGTGTTGACCTTGACGCCGCTCTGCCTGGTGAACGCGTCGATGAGCGGCTGGATCAGCTTCGGTTCGCGGGTGGTGTACAGGCTCACTTCTTCGGCCGCGTGGGCCAGCGGCGCGAATGCGGCGGCGGCAAGGGCGAGGGCGCCGGCAAGCGGCAGCAGGCGGGTGCGCGGATTCGACATGAAGACTCCGGAAGGGGCAGGTGGACGAAGGGAGCGTTCCGGGGCGCGCCTGCCGCCCGAGCGACCCGAAACATTACAAAATGAAAGATTCGAGATTCTAGATCGAAATGGGAACGATTATCAAATGAAAGCTTGAGGAGGGCGGGAGAAGGCGGGGGATGAGGATCGGAACCGGCGCGTCGCAGCGGACGCGCAAGCGCGTAGAATGCCCGCTTCGATGAATTTGACGGAGTCGCCCCGACCATGAACGATCAGCGCAAGAAGAACCCTGTCCGCAACGTGAGCATCCTGATCGTCGTGGCCATGCTGCTCGTGATCGGGACGATCCTGTACAACGCGATTTCGCAGAAGCACGCGTACGACGAGGCCCATCCGGCCGAGGCCGCGAGCGCGGCGTCGCACTGACGTGCCGATGCGCGGCCCGGCGGGCCGCGCACGTAGGGTGCAGGTGAAGGGGGGGAATCTCCGGCTATTGGCGCGCTAGACGCTGCGCGGAGCCAGGAGAGAAGCGGGCGCCAGAACCGGCGCGCCGCGGATGCGGGTCAGTCGTGCGTCAACGTGACGCAGGTGCGAACTTCGGGCGGATCCGTGCGTAGAACACGAGCGCGAGCAGCGCGAGCCAGGCCGCGCCGACATACAGCGCGACGCGCGTGTCCTCGAACCAGCCGAGCATCACGATCACGAAGCCCATGAACGCGATCGTCAGTGCCGGCGCGACCGGCCACAACGGCACCTTGAACTTCAGCGCCGCGACTTCGGCGTTCGACAGCCGGCGGCGCATCGCGACCTGCGACAGCAGGATCATCAGCCACACCCACACGGTAGCGAACGTCGCGATCGCCGCGACCATCAGGAACACGTCCTTCGGCATCAGGTAGTTGAGCAGCACGCCGACGAGCAGCGCGGCTGCCATCACGACCACCGTGACCCACGGCACACCGTGCCGTGACGTCGTCATCAGCACGCGCGGCGCCTGGCCCTGGCGCGCCATCCCGAACATCATCCGGCCCGCGCCGAAGATGTCGCTGTTGATCGCGGAGATCGCCGCGCTGATCACCACCAGGTTGAGGATCGTCGCGGCCGACTTCACGCCGAGCGCCGAGAAGATCTGCACGAACGGGCTGCCGTCGTTGCCGACACCCGTCCACGGGCTGATCGACATCAATACGACCATCGTCAGCACGTAGAACAGCAGGATGCGTACGGGCACCGCGTTGATCGCGCGCGGAATCACGCGTTCCGGATCCTTCGCCTCGCCGGCGCTCATGCCGATCACCTCGATCCCGCCGTACGCGAAGATCACGACCGACAGCGACGCGATCAGCCCGCCGACGCCGTTCGGCAGGAAGCCGCCATGGTTCCACAGGTTCGCGAACGTCGGCACGTCGGCCGAGTGGCCGAAGTGCATGCCGGTCAGCAGGATCGCGACGCCGCCGCCGATCATCGCGACGATCGCGCCGACCTTGATGATCGACAGCCAGAACTCCAGCTCGCCGAACACCTTCACGTGGCACAGGTTCAGCCCGCAGATGATCGCGACGACGCCGAGCACCCAGATCCATTGCGGGACATCCGGAAACCAGAAGCCCATGTAGATGCCGAACGCGGTGATGTCGGCAATCGCGACGATCACCATTTCGAGCGTGTAGGTCCAGCCGGTGACGAACCCGGCGAACGGGCCGAGGTTCTCGGTCGCGTAGTGGCCGAACGAGCCGGCGACCGGGTCGCGCACGGCCATCTCGCCGAGCGCGCGCATCACCATGTAGACGGCCGCGCCGCCCAGGATGTACGCCAGGATCACGGCCGGGCCCGCGAGCTGGATCGCGGACGCCGAACCGTAGAACAGGCCCGTGCCGATCGCCGAACCCAGCGCGAGAAAGCGGATGTGCCGCGCACTCAGGTGGCGCTGCAAGTTTTTCATCGTGTCTCCGATATCGTTATGCGACGGACCGGGCGAGCGGGGCCGGTCCGATTGGCTCAAGTTGTATAGACAACTTAAATGTGAACGAATGATAACAAGCCGGGCCGGGTGACCGGAATCGGGTATTCCCTGACTGGCGCGATGGGCGCAATAGGGGGCGGGGCGGTCGTGCGCCGAGGGCGCAGGCCGCGTGGAACGGGCGGGTCATGCTTCGGGGATCGCTGAATCGGGGAGCGCCGGGGCCGATCCGCGGCATGCGCGGGCCGGCCACCGGCGGGGTAAAGCCTGGGTCAGGCGGGCAGGCGGATCACGCTCGCATCCTTGCGGATCAGCAGCGACGACGCGAGCATCTGCTTGCACTGGTGCGCGAGCACCTTCAGGTCGTGCGTGAGTTCGGCGCCCACCGCATCGGATTTCTCCGCGGATACGACCATCGCGTCGAGGTCGCGCGTGATCTGCTTCGACGCGTCGAGCTGATCGGCGGGCGGCGGCTCGCCGGCCTCGGCCTTCTCGAGATTGTCGAGCACCGCGGCAAGGCCGCGATGCAGCGCGTCGTCGTGGAGGATGCTGCCGTCGGCCGCGCAGGCGGTGCGGATCAGCGGCGCGGCGGCCGTGATCTGCGCGCCGAGCACGTGCGTCTGCACGAGCAGGTCGTTCAGTTCGGGCACGAAGCGCTGGTGCGCCTTCGGCTCGATCATCATCCGCTGGAACGCCTGCCCGAGATTCGCGAACGCGATGTGCACGTCCTTGCGCGCGAGGCGGTAGCGGTAGTCGTCGTCGAGGGTCGTGGCCGGCGTCTCGATGGCCGCGGCGACGACCGGCACGACGGCCGCGCCGTCGGCGGCCGGCACCGGCGGCGGCGACATGCCGCGCCCGGCGCGCCACACGGCCTCGAAATACTTGCGGGTGGCGGTGAGCATGTCGGCGACCTGCTTGCCCATCAGCCGGTATTCCCAGTACGGGAACAGCCGGCTCGCGGCGATCGCGATCATGCACCCGACCACCGTGTCGATCGCGCGCTCGCCGATGATCCGCATGCTGCCCGGCGCGAGCAGGTGGAACATCAGCAGCACGTACGACGACGTGAACACGACGCTGGCCGCGTAGTTGAACAGCAGCAGGCTGTAGCTCATCACCATCGACCCGAACATGATCGCGATCAGCAGGTGCGGCTCCTTCACCGTGTAGATCAGCGCGATGCTCGCCGCGCAGCCGATCAGCGTGCCGATGATCCGCTGCGCGTTGCGCTGCTTGGTGAGCGAGTAGCCGGGCTTCAGGATGATGATGGTCGTCATCACGATCCAGTACGCGTTCGTGAGCGGCAGCAGCCGGCCGAGCCAGAACCCGACCGCCACCGCGATCGTCACGCGCAGCGCGTGGCGGAAGCTCGGCGAGCGCATGTTCAGGTTCGAGAAGATCAGCAGCGGCGACATCCGGCGGCGTTGCAGGAAGCGCGTGAGCGCCTTGTCGATCTTCAGTTCGGTTTGCTGCGGATCGGCGTGGCCCGACAGGTTGCGGCGCATCCGGTCGATCAGGCGCGTCGCGCTCCAGATGCGCCGGAACGTGGCGAGCACGGCCGCATACGCTTCCGCGTTGGTGGCCGGGAAGTTCTTCTTGCGCATCAGCTCGATCTCGTACTCGATCGCGCGCAACTCGGCCTTCACGCTGACGCGTGAGTGCGGTGCGCGGTTCTCGAGCACTGCGAGGCCGATCTCCTCGAGATCGGCGGCCGCCTTGCGGATCAGGTCGCGGTAGAAAATGATCAGATCGGAGCCGCCGAACGTATTGCGCACCAGCGGATAATCGGTGTGCGCGCCGACGAACAGTTCGTGCAGGTCGACGCTGTTGATGAACAGGTTGTACATCGTCGTGCGGCCGGGATCGAGCTTGCCGCGGCGCAGCTTCGGCAGGTTGCGCAGCACGATGTCGCGCGCGGTTTCCTGCGTTTCGACCGCCGTGATCTGCTTGGCGACGAGATTGCGGTAGCACTCGTCGAGATCGGCGTCGAGATCGTAGAACTGCGCGCGCGCGAGCAGGTAGTCGGCGCACGCGAACAGGCTCTCGGCGAGCGCCTGCTGCTCGATCCGGCGCGCCTGCCATTGCGACACGAGCGTGGCCCAGTACGTGTACCAGAGGCCGCCCGCGAGAATCCAGCCGGCATTGATGAACGCCTCCAGCGGCGTGAACTTCTCCTCGAGCGTCATCACCATCATGAACAGCGTCGCGAAGCTGATCTGCGGCCAGCGATTGCCGTAGACCACGATCAGCGACAGCACGAAGGTGAGCGGCACGATGGTGAGCCACAGCACGAAGATGTTCGGTGTCGCAAGGCCGGTGGCGAGCGCGGCCAGAAAACCGATCACGCTGCAAGCGAGCATTTCGTTGTGCTTGTACTTGAGCGGGCCCGGCATGTCGACGACGCAGGCGCCGAGCGCGCCCGTCGAGATCGTGAAGCCGAGCTCCCGGTTGTGAAACACGATCAGGCACAACACGGCCGGCAGCGAAACGCCGACCGCGATCCGCAGGCCGCCGAAAAAGTACTGGCTGTAGAAAAACTTTCTGATTTCGACCGAATAGCGCATCGATGGGCTGAATGGCAGACGAAGACGCCCGGGGGCGGCATCTTGACTGGCGACGAGTCTATCGTATTTCGCGGTCCGCAAAACCTGGCTTTCCGGACGAGGTCCGCGGCGGCGGTCCATTTGCTATCCTTGGTGATCCTGTTCGCCCGGCCCGGCCGGTGCGAGGTTCCGACGCCTGCTTCATGCTCCATCTCTTCTATTCGAACCATCACGAAACGCTGGCCGACGCGCTGCTCGAGGATCTGGCCGCGTTCCCGGCCCGCAACGGCCCGTGGGCGCCGCAACAGGTCATCGTGCCGAGCGCGGCGCTGCGCCGCCGCCTCGAGCTCGACATCGCCGCGCGCAACGGCGTGTGCGCGAACGTCGAGTTCACGTATCTCGCGCAATGGCTGTGGGCCCAGATCGGCCGCGTGATGGAGGTACCCAAGCGTTCGCCGTTTGCGCCCGACCGCCTCGTGTGGCGCTGCTACCGGCTGTTTGCGCAGGCGTCCGACGGGGCGCCGTGGCTGGCGTCGCCGCGGCTGGCCGCGTATCTGTCCGCGTCCGACGATGCGATGCGCTACGAGCTTGCACACCGCGTCGCGGCCGTGCTCGATCATTACCTGACCTATCGCCCCGAATGGCTGTCCGCATGGCAGGCCGGCGAGTCCGTGCTCGCGGGCGACGGCGCGCCGCGCGGGATCAGCGACGCCGCACGCGACGACGAGCGCTGGCAGGCCGCGCTGTGGCGCGCGCTGCTCGCCGAGCTGAGCGACAGCGGCACGCCGCCGGCGCACCGTTTCCTCGTCGAGGCGCGGCATCTCGATCCCGAAACCATCGCGCACGCGGACTGGCCGGAATCGGTCAGCGTGTTCGCACTGCCGACGATGCCGCCGCTGCATGTCGCCTTGCTGCGCGAGCTGTCGCGCTGGATCGACGTGCGCGTCTATGCGCTGAACCCGTGCCGCGAATTCTGGTTCGACATCGTGACCGCCGCGCATGCCGAGGCGCTCGATGCGGCCGGGCGGCTCGACTACCAGGAAGTCGGCCATCCGCTGCTCGCCGAATGGGGCAGGCAGACGCAGGCGCAGCTGCACATGCTGCACGAACTGACTGAAAGCGCCGCGTCGGGCGACGCGGCGCGTTTCGTCGAGAATCCCGCGCCGACCTGGCTCGCGCGCGTGCAGAACGCGATTCTCGAACTGCAGCCGGAGGCCGAAACCGGCGATACGCCGGCCGAGCGCGGGATCGAGGTGCACGTGTGCCACAGCCTCGCGCGCCAGCTCGAGGTGCTGCACGACCGGCTGCTCGCATGGTTCGACGCCGACGCGAGCCTGCAGCCTTCCGACGTGCTCGTCGCGGTGGCCGATCTCGCGGCGGCCGGGCCGCTGATCGACGCCGTGTTCGGCACGGCCGGCGCCGGCGGCTCGCGCGTGCCTTACCGGATCACCGGCCTGCCGCCGTCGCAGGCGAATCCGGTCGCGCGCGTGCTGCCCG
>NZ_JAAGPE010000368.1:0-8081 GCF_017104605.1 Burkholderia sp. Ac-20384
GATGCCGCGCGCGAGACCGCCAAGCGTGCCGGTCCAGCGGCGTTCGTCGGGCGTGCCGGCCCATTGCACGGCCGCGGCCGGCGTCGAGGGCGGCAGCACGGCGAGCAGGCCGGCGGCAATGCTGTCGACGCGGCTCATGCCCATGTAGATCGCGAGTGTGGTGCCGGTCGCCGCGAGGCGTGCCCAGTCGGGCTCGCCGTGGTCCTGGCGGTGCGCGGTGACGAACGTGACGCCCTGGCAATGCTCGCGGTGCGTGAGCGAGATGCCGAGGCTCGCGGCGGCCGCGAATCCCGACGAGATGCCGTTGACGATCTCGACCGGAATCGCGGCGGCGCGCAGCGTCGCCAGTTCTTCGCCGGCACGCCCGAACAGCAGCGCATCACCGCCTTTCACGCGCACCACGTGCGCGCCGCGCAGCGCGTAGCGGCGCATCAGCTTCTCGATGAATGCCTGCGGCGTGGAGCGGCAGCCGCCGCGCTTGCCGACGCGGATCACGCGTGCCTGCGGCGCGAGTTCGACGATGCCGGGCGCGACGAGATCGTCGAGCAGCAGCACGTCGGCCGCGGCCAGCGCCTTCACGGCCTTCAGCGTGAGGAGATCGGGATCGCCGGGGCCGGCGCCCAGCAGCGTGACTTTGCCTGTCGTCATGTCGTGTTCCTGTGCCGCCTGCATGCGGCGGTCGATAGCGCGTTGTCTGCGCGGCGGCGGCGGGCGGTCGAAACGCACCGGCATCCGGCCGTGCCGTGCACGGAGGGACACCGTTGTCCTGATCGGCCCGCCGGTACGACGGGCATGGTTTGCGGGGACTGCCCACCGGCGCCGTTGCCGGTGTCATGCACGGGATTCAGCAATATCCGGGCCAACCGGCATGAGACGTCGCGCCGGCGCGGCCGGAGCAGGGTGCATCGCGCCGCGCGATGGCCACGCGTGCCCATGCAGCCGCCGCGCGCGGGCAGCCGCAATGCCGCATCGGCGTGCATCGTGCCCCGTCAGCGCGCACCGCGATGTCGCACGGGGACAGTGCTGCAGCGCACCACATCTGTGCCTCGCTGCCTCACGGCGCATCGTGGGTCGCACGAAGCCGCGCATCGTGCAACGCCCGATGAGCCTTGCGCGGCGGGGCTGCGGGCCCGATTCGCGACGACATGGCACGGCGTTTGCATTAGGTGGTTCGGGCGGATCAACGGCGATGCGTCCGGCAGTACCGATTACTAGACGCGCCCGGCAACGGGCTTCATGGGCAACGGCGTCCTACGCATCGGGTCTCGACGAGACCGGGTGCGCAGGACGCCGTTTTTCGTTTGGCGGATGACATGACCGACAAAGCTACCCGTATCGATCTCTTCAGCTTCCGCACCGCGCCGATGCGCGCGTTCCACCTGACGTGGATGGCGTTCTTCGTGTGCTTCTTCGCGTGGTTCGCGTGCGCGCCGCTGATGCCGCTGATCGCACGCGAATTCCACCTGACCGCGGCACAGGTCGCCAACATCAACATCGCGGCCGTGGCCGCGACGATCGCCGTGCGGCTGCTGGTCGGCCCGCTGTGCGACCGCTTCGGCCCGCGCCGCGTGTACGTCGGCCTGCTGCTGCTCGGCGCGATCCCTGTGTTCGCGGTGTCGTTCACGCACGACTACCTGTCTTTCCTGATCTGCCGGCTCGGCATCGGCGCGATCGGCGCGGGCTTCGTGATCACGCAGTACCACACGTCGGTGATGTTCGCACCGAACGTGGTCGGCACCGCGAACGCGACGACGGCCGGCTGGGGCAACGCCGGTGCCGGCGCCACGCAGGCGCTGATGCCGCTGCTCGTCGCCGCCGGCCTGATGCTCGGCTTCGGCGAGGATTCGTCGTGGCGCATCGCGCTGGTCGTGCCGGGCGTTGCGATGCTCGTGATGGCCTGGGCGTACTGGCGCTTCACGCAGGATTGCCCGCAAGGCGACATCATCGCGCTGCGCAAGGCAGGCGTGACGGTCGACAGCGGCAAGAAGGGCGGCTGGGCGAGCTTCTTCGCGGCCTGCGGCAACTATCGCGTGTGGATGCTGTTCGTCACGTACGGCGCGTGCTTCGGCGTCGAGGTGTTCATCCACAACATCGCCGCGCTGTACTACGTCGATCACTTCAGCCTGTCGCTGAAGGACGCCGGGTTCGCGGTGGGCCTGTTCGGGCTGCTCGCACTGTTTGCCCGCGCGCTCGGCGGCTGGCTGTCCGACAAGATCGCCGCGCGCCGCAGCCTCGACGTGCGCGCCACGTTGCTGTGCGCGCTGATCGTCGGCGAAGGGCTCGGGCTGATCTGGTTCTCGCATGCGCAAAGCATCGGCATCGCGCTCGTCGCGATGCTCACGTTCGGCCTCTTCACGCACATGGCCTGCGGCGCGACCTACGCGCTGGTGCCGTTCATCGATCGCAAGGCGCTCGGCGGCGTGGCGGGGATCGTCGGCGCGGGCGGCAACGTCGGCGCGGTGGCCGCGAGCTTCCTGCTGAAGGGCGTCGGCGACGTGCAGCACACGCTGAGCCTGCTCGGGCTGGCCGTCACCGCGACCGCGCTGTGCGCGATGGCCGTGCGCTTCAGCGAAGAACACAAGGCTCGCGAAGCCGAGCTGCGCGACCGCGCGCTGGCTGCCAGCAGCGTCGCGAACTGATCGACCGAAGGAAACGTCACCATGAAACTCATCGTCATCGGCCACGGCATGGTCGGCCACAAGCTCCTCGAATGCGTCGCGGCGGAAGCGGGCACCGCGGGCGCGCTGCAGGTCACCGTGCTCGGCGAGGAACCGCGCCCGGCGTACGACCGCGTGCACCTGTCCGAATTCTTCGCGGGCAAGTCGGCGGACGACCTGTCGCTCGTCGAACCCGGCTTCTTCGCGCGTCATCCGCAGTTCGACCTGCGCCTGAACGCGCAAGTCGCGTCGATCGACCGGGCCGCGCATACGGTCATGCTCGTGTCCGGCGAAACGCTCGCGTACGACAAGCTGGTGCTCGCGACGGGTTCGCGCCCGTTCGTGCCGCCGATGCCGGGCCACGATCGCGACGGCTGCTTCGTGTACCGGACGATCGAGGATCTCGAAGCGATGCAGGCGTGCGGCACGCATGCGAAGCGCGGCGTCGTGATCGGCGGCGGGCTGCTCGGCCTCGAGTGCGCGAAGGCGCTGCGCGACATGGGGCTCGATACGCACGTCGTCGAATTCGCGCCGCGGCTGATGGCCGTGCAGGTCGACGACGGCGGCGGCCGGATGCTGCGCGCGAAGATCGAGGCGCTCGGCGTGACCGTGCATACGGGCAAGAACACGCTCGAGATCGTCGATGGCGAGGAAGGTACGCACCGGATGGCGTTCGCCGATGGTTCGCACCTCGACGCCGACATGATCGTGTTCTCGGCCGGCATCCGTGCCCGCGACGAACTGGCCCGCGCCTGCGGGCTCGACGTCGGCCCGCGCGGCGGCGTCGCGATCGACGATGCCTGCCGCACGAGCGACGCCGACATCTACGCGATCGGCGAATGCGCGGCCTGGAACGGCATGGTGTACGGCCTCGTCGCTCCTGGCTACGACATGGCGCGCGTGGTCGCGAAGCAGCTCGCCGGTGACGCGAGCGATGCGGCCGGCGCCGCATTTGCCGGCGCCGACATGAGCACGAAGCTGAAGCTGATGGGCGTGGACGTCGCGAGCATCGGAGACGCGCACGGCACGACGGCCGGCAGCCGCACCTACCAGTACGCGGACGAGCGCCGCCAGGTCTACAAGAAGCTCGTGGTGTCCGACTGCGGCAAGTTCCTGCATGGCGCAGTGATGGTCGGCGACGCGGCCGAATACGGCACGCTGCTGCAGATGATGCTGAACCGCATCGAGCTGCCGGAGTCGCCGGAATTCCTGATCCTGCCGTCGTCGGACGGCGTCGCGAAGCCGGCGATCGGCGTCGAGGCGCTGCCGGCGGCCGCCCAGATCTGCTCGTGCAACAACGTGTCGAAGTCGCAGATCTGCGCGGCGGTTGCCGACGGCGCGACGAGCCTCGGCGCGCTGAAGACGTGCACGGGCGCCGGCACGTCGTGCGGCGGCTGCGTGCCGCTCGTCACGCAGATCATGAAGGCCGAGATGAAGAAGCAGGGCCTCGCGGTCAACAACCATCTCTGCGAGCACTTCCCGCATTCGCGCCAGGAGCTGTTCCACCTGATCCGCGTCGAGCGCATCACGACCTTCGACGAACTGCTCGCGAAGCACGGCCACGGCCTCGGCTGCGACGTGTGCAAGCCGGCGGTGGCCGGCATTCTCGCGTCGTGCTTCAACGAATTCGTGCTGAAGAAGGAGCACGCCGGGCTGCAGGATTCGAACGACTACTACCTCGCGAACATCCAGCGCGACGGCACGTACTCGGTCGTGCCGCGCATGCCGGGCGGCGAAGTCACGCCGGAAGGGTTGATCGCGGTGGGCCAGGTCGCGCAGAAGTACGGGCTCTACACGAAGATCACCGGCGGCCAGCGCGTCGACCTGTTCGGCGCACGCGTCGAGCAATTGCCGTCGATCTGGGAGGAGCTGATCGCGGCCGGTTTCGAATCGGGCCACGCATACGGCAAGGCGCTGCGCACCGTGAAGTCGTGCGTCGGGTCGACGTGGTGCCGCTACGGCGTCGACGATTCGGTCGGCCTCGCGATCGACCTGGAGAACCGCTACAAGGGGCTGCGCGCACCGCACAAGATCAAGTTCGGCGTGTCCGGCTGCACGCGCGAGTGTGCGGAAGCGCAGGGCAAGGACGTCGGCATCATCGCGACCGAGAAGGGCTGGAACCTGTACGTGTGCGGCAACGGCGGGATGAAGCCGCGCCACGCGGAACTGCTCGCGTCCGATCTCGACCGTCCGACGCTGATCCGCTACATCGACCGCCTCCTAATGTTCTACGTGCGCACTGCCGACCGGCTGCAACGCACCAGCGTGTGGCGCGACAACCTCGAAGGCGGCCTCGACTACCTGATCGACGTCGTCGTGCACGACAAGCTGGCGATCGGCGCCGAGCTCGAAGCCGACATGCAGCACGTGGTCGACACCTACGAGTGCGAATGGAAGAAGGCCGTGACCGACCCCGACACGCGCAAGCGCTTCCGCCACTTCGTGAACAGCGACGCGCCGGACACGACCATCGAATTCGTCGAGACGCGTGGCCAGATCCGGCCCGCGACGCCCGGCGAACGTGCGGGCGGCAAACCCGTTTCGATTCCCGTCGTGGCTGAAGGCGTGACGCAAGCCGCCACCGAACCCGCAACCGTTTGACCCTGACCGACACCAGCGTCTTTTCCAAGGAGCCCATCATGAACGATCGTCTTCCGTTGTCCTGGACCCGCGTGTGCCCGCTCGACGACATCGTGCCGAACACCGGCGTGTGTGCCCTCGTCAACGGCGAGCAGGTTGCAGTTTTTCATGTCGCGCATGCCGAAGAAGGCGGCGTGTTCGCGATCGACAACGTCGACCCCGTGTCGCAGGCGGCCGTGATGTCGCGCGGGCTGATCGGCAGCCTGGGCGAGCGCGTCGTCGTCGCGTCGCCGCTGTACAAGCAGCATTTCGACCTGCGCACCGGCGAATGCCTCGAGGCGCCCGAGCAGTCGGTGAGCGCGTATCCGTCGCGGGTCGAGGATGGTTTCGTGTGGATCGCAGCCTGAGAGCCCCGGAGCACGCATGACCGCCACCCCCGTCAAGAGCGTGTGCCCGTACTGCGGCGTCGGCTGCGGGATGGTGCTGCACGTCGAGGAAGGCGAAGTCGTCAAGGTGTCCGGCGACTCCGACCATCCGACCAACTTCGGGCGGCTGTGCACGAAGGGCTCGTCGGCGCACGTCGCGTTGCGCCGCTCGGGCCGGCTCGACCGCGCGTTCGTGCGCCGGGCGCGCGAGGACGACCTGGTGCCGCTGTCGGCCCGCGATGCGATCGCCGAGACCGCACGCCGCCTGCGTACGGTGCTCGATACGCACGGGCCCGACGCGCTGTCGTTCTATGTGTCGGGGCAGATGTCGATCGAGGCGCAATACCTCGTCAACAAGCTCGCGAAGGGCTTCGTCGGCACCAACAACATCGAGTCGAACTCGCGCCTGTGCATGGCTAGCGCGGGCACCGGCTACAAGCAGTCGCTCGGCGCGGACGGCCCGCCCGGGTCGTACCAGGATTTCGATCGCGCGAACCTGTTCTTCGTGATCGGCGCGAACATGGCCGACTGCCATCCGATCCTGTTCCTGCGGATGATGGATCGCGTGAAAGCCGGCGCGAAGCTGATCGTCGTCGATCCGCGCCGCACGGGCACGGCCGACAAGGCCGACCTGTTCCTGCAGATCCGGCCGGGCACCGATCTCGCGCTGACCAACGGGCTGCTGCACCTGTTGCACGCGAATGGCCGCACCGATACCGCGTTCATCGACGCGTACACCGAAGGCTGGGACGCGATGCCCGCGTTCCTCGCCGACTACACGCCCGAGCGTGTCGCGGAAATCACCGGGCTCGCGGAAGCCGACCTGCGCACGGCCGCGCAATGGATCGGCGACGCGCAGGAGTGGATGAGCTGCTGGACGATGGGGCTCAACCAGAGCACGCACGGCGTGTGGAACACCAACGCGATCTGCAACCTGCATCTCGCGACGGGCAAGATTTGCCGCCCCGGCAGCGGCCCGTTCTCGCTGACCGGCCAGCCGAACGCGATGGGCGGGCGCGAGATGGGCTACATGGGCCCCGGGCTGCCGGGCCAGCGCTCGGTGGCGTCGGACGACGATCGCCGTTTCGTCGAGAACCTGTGGCGCGTGCCGGCCGGCACGCTGCGCAAGGAGACGGGGCAAGGCACGGTGGACATGTTCTCGCGGATGGCGGCCGGCGACATCAAGGCATGCTGGATCATCTGCACGAACCCGGTCGCGACGGTGCCGAACCGGCAGAACGTGATCGCCGGCTTGCAGGCCGCCGAGCTCGTGATCGCGCAGGACGCGTTCCTCGACACCGAGACCAATCGCTATGCGGACATCCTGTTGCCCGGCGCGCTATGGGCCGAGGGTGACGGCGTGATGATCAACTCCGAGCGCAACCTGACGCTGATGCGCGCGGCGGTCGCGCCGCCGGGCGACGCGCTGCCCGACTGGCGCATCGTCGCGGAAGTCGCGCGCGCGATGGGCTTCGGCGATGCGTTCGACTATGCGTCGGCGGCCGACGTGTTCGACGAGATCGTCCGTTTCTCGAATCCGGCGACCGGCTACGACCTGCGCGGCGCGAGCCATGCGGCGCTGCGCGACGGGCCCGTGCAGTGGCCGGTCGCGCCGGGCACCGCGCGCGAGCGCCACCCGATCCGCTACCTGAACGACGGCGTGAGCCAGACGCTGCGCGCGGCCGCCGACGGCAACGACGCACCGCGCCTCGCGTTCCCGACGCCGTCGGGCAAGGCGCGCTTCTTCGCGCGGCCGCATGTCGATCCGGCCGAGTTGCCTGACGACACGTTCCCGATCGTGCTGAACACCGGGCGCCTGCAGCATCAATGGCACACGATGACGAAGACGGGCAAGGTCGCGATGCTGAACAAGCTCAACCCGCGCCCGTTCGTCGAGCTGCACCCGGACGATGCGAGCGCGCTCGGCATCGCCGCGAAGGACAGCGTCGAGATCCGCTCGGCGCGCGGCCGCGCGGTGCTGCCGGCCGTCGTGACCGAGCGCGTGCAGCGCGGCAACTGCTTCGCGCCGATGCACTGGAACGACGTGTACGGCGACGACCTGTGCATCAACGCGGTGACGAACGACGCGATCGATCCCGAATCGCAGCAACCCGAACTGAAATACTGCGCGGTCGCGCTGCGGCGCGTCGAGACCGATGCGTTCGCGTCCGCCGACGACGAGACGGCGCAACCCGACGCACGCGCCGGCGACGCACGGCCCGCGCCGGTGATGACGCAGGCGACCGCTTCACAGGAATCCGACATGGCAGACATCGACACTTTCGCGGCCGCGCTCGGCGTGGCCGACCTCGCGCCGCCGCCGTTGACGGACACCGAACGGCTGTACGTGGCCGGCCTCGTCAGCGGGCTGAAGGCGAGCGCCGGGAAGCGCGAGGGCAGCGTGCCCGTGCTGCCGGCT
>NZ_JAAGPE010000036.1:0-51101 GCF_017104605.1 Burkholderia sp. Ac-20384
TTGCCTGATGACCATAGCGAGTCGGTCCCACCCCTTCCCATCCCGAACAGGACCGTGAAACGACTCTACGCCGATGATAGTGCGGATTCCCGTGTGAAAGTAGGTAATCGTCAGGCTCCCTAAGCCAGAAACCCCCGCCCGAAAGGCGGGGGTTTTTGCATTGGCGCGATGGAAATGCACTAAGGATCGGGATGGGCGGTCCGGCCGGAGTTTCCACATCACCTCTCCCAAGTACAACCACTCGCGGCTCCCGGCTCGCTAATTGGTCAGCATCATTCGCGATCCGCCAGTCTATTGGTCGTATCGCCGATCAAAGCTGCAATTTCTCTCTCTCACGTATCGGTTGACGCAGTCGTGCGCGATTGGTTTTCCATCGTCGAAAACGAGTGTCGGGTTGGCCGTGCAAGTCCCCCGCAGACAACGCACCGAACCACGAAAGCTCTCCCGATTCCTCCCATCGCGTTTCGGCCAAATACCTCAGAATCCGCATGAAATGAACGCTTTATTCGGCGCGTCCACGTAAAATTTGCGAATCCCCATCTCTGCATTCGAAACGATGAACGCCGCCATTCAGGTAGCCCGGGCCGTTTGCCCGCATGATTGTCCGGATACGTGCGCAATGCGTGTAACCGTCGAAAACGGCAAGGCGATCAAGGTCACGGGCGATCCCGACCATCCGCCGACGCAAGGCGTGTTGTGCACGAAAGTCAGTCGATACGCCGATCGCGTTCATCACCCCGACCGCCTCACCGTCCCGCTCAAGCGCATTGGTGCGAAGGGGGAAGGGCGTTTCGTGCCGATCAGCTGGGACGAGGCATTCGATGAGATCGGCCGTCGTCTCGGCGAAATTGCGGCGCGCGCACCCGAAGCAATCATGCCGTACAGCTATGCGGGGACGATGGGGCTCGTGCAAGGGGAGGGCATCGCTCAGCGGTTCTTCCACAAGCTCGGTGCCTCGCGGCTCGAGCGCACGATCTGCGCGGCGGCCGGGGCAGCGGGGTTGCGTTACACCTATGGCGGCAGTCTCGGCATGCACCTCGAGCATTTCGAGGAAAGCGAGCTGATTCTGATTTGGGGGGCAAACCCGATCGCTTCGAGCCTGCACTTCTGGACGCGCGCGCAAGAGGCGAAGCGCCGAGGTGCTCGCCTGGTCGCCATCGATCCGTACCGCTCGCTGACGGCGGAGAAGTGCCATCAGCATATCGCGTTGAAACCCGGCACCGACGGCGCGTTCGCACTCGGCATGATGCACGTGCTGATTACCGAAAACCTGCTCGATCACGATTACATCGCCAGCCATACGCTCGGTTCCGACGAGCTGAAGGCGCGGGCGCTGTCCTATCCGACGGAACGCGTGCCGCCGATCCGCGGAGTCGACGCGTCGGAGCTGGTCGACCTTGCGCGTCGCTACGGTGCTACCCGCAAGGCATCGATCCGCCTCAACTACGGCATGCAGCGTGTCCGCGGCGGTGGCAACGCCGTACGCGCGATCGCCAGTCTGCCGGCGCTGACGGGTGCCTGGCGGGATCGGGCCGGCGGGCTGTTGCTGTCATCGTCGGAATCCGCGCCGGTCAACCAGGCTGCGTTGCTACGCCCGGACTTGATGCCGGGATGGCCGCACAAGCTGCCGCGCATCATCAACATGAACGCGATCGGTGACGCGCTGTTGCACCCGGGCGATGCAACCTTCGGGCCGAAGGTCGAAGCGATTATCGTGTACAACTCGAACCCGGTCGCTGTCGCGCCGGACTCTTCGAAGGTCGCGGCAGGGTTCGCGCGTGACGATCTGTTCACGGTTGTTCTCGAGCATTTCAAGACAGATACCGTCGATTTCGCCGACATTGTGTTGCCGGCAACCACGCAGCTCGAGCATCTGGACATCCACAAATCGTACGGCCACACCTACGTGATGGCGAATCTGCCGTCGATTCCGCCGGTGGGGGACGCGCGGCCGAATACGGAGATCTTCCGTGGTATCGCGCGCAGTATGGGGCTCGACGAACCCGCGCTTTATCACAGCGACGAAGAGGTCGCGCGCGCGGCGCTCCGCTGGGACGATCCGGTGCTCGACAGCGACTGGGACACACTGAAGCGCGCCGGCTGGCTGAAGCTCAAGCTGCCGGAGGCGCCGTTCGCGAACGGCGGTTTCCGTACGCCGTCCGGCAAGTGCGAGTTCTACAGCCCGCGACTCGAGCAGATGGGCGTGGATCCCGTGCCCGACTACCTGCCGCCGTTCGAATCGGCCGAGGCTGCGCCCGAGCTCGCCGCACGCTATCCGCTCGCGATGATTTCACCGCCGGCGCGTCACTTCCTGAACAGTACGTTCGTGAACGTCGACAGCCTGCGTCATACCGAAGGTGAACCGCATCTCGACATCCACCCGTCCGACGCCGATGCGCGCGGCATCACCGATGGCGACCTCGTACGCATCTTCAACGACCGTGGATCGATGCAGGCGCTCGCGAGAATTACCGATCGCGCACGCGCAGGGCTCGTCGTCGGTCTGTCGATCTGGTGGAAGAAACTGTCACCGGACGGCAGAAACGCGAACGAAGTGACGAGCCAGGCGCTCACTGATCTTGGCAATTCGGCGACGTTCTACGATTGCCTCGTGGAAGTTGAACGCATTTGATCGGATATCACCGTATGATCAGACGAATTTCGACGGAAGTTCGAAGTGGACATCTAACCCTGTTGTCTCAAGGCGAGCGAGCCGTTACGATGCGTTTTAGCACGACCATTCGAAAATCTGTGAGGAGACGCGCAGTATGGACAAAATTTGGCTGAAATCGTACCCACCCGGCGTTCCAGCCGAAATTGACGCGTCTCCTTATCCCTCTGTCCCAGACCTGCTCGACGAAAGCTTCCGGCAGTATCGCGACCGCACGGCGTTCGTCTGCATGGGCAAGGGCATTACGTACGGCGAACTCGACAAGCTGTCGCGCCAGTTCGGCGCGTGGCTGCAGTCGCGCGGGCTTGCGCGCGGGGCGCGCGTCGCGATCATGATGCCGAACGTGCTGCAGTATCCCGTTGCGATCGCGGCGGTACTGCGCGCGGGCTACACCGTCGTCAACGTCAACCCGCTCTATACGCCGCGCGAACTCGAGCATCAGTTGAAGGATAGCGGTGCAGAGGCAATCGTCATCCTCGAGAATTTCGCGTCGACGCTGCAGGCCGTCATCGCGAATACGGGCGTCAAGCACGTCGTCGTCGCATCGATGGGCGATCTGCTGGGCATCAAGGGATGGCTCGTCAACTACGTCGTGCGCAACGTGAAAAAGATGGTGCCTGCCTGGCAGCTGCCGTCGTTCACGCGCTTCAAGACCGCGCTGTCGGACGGTGCGCGCCAGGCATTCAAGGCGCAGAAGATCGGCCCCGATGACGTCGCGTTCCTGCAATACACGGGCGGTACGACCGGCGTGGCGAAGGGGGCAACGCTGCTGCACCGGAACATCGTGTCGAACGTGCTGCAGGCGGGCGCCTGGCATCATCCGGCGCATGAGAAGTTCCCGGACGTGAAACAGTTCGTGACCGTTGTCGCGCTGCCGCTGTATCACGTGTTCGCGCTGACCGTCTGCGGCTTCCTGACGATGCGTACGGGCGGCATGGGGATTCTGATCCCGAACCCGCGCGACATCGCCGGCATGATCAAGGAGCTGAAGGGCTACCAGATCTCGACGATCCCCGCGGTCAACACGCTGTACAACGCACTGCTGAATCACCCCGAATTCAATCAGCTCGACCTGTCGAAGCTCGTGATCGCCAACGGCGGCGGCATGGCGATCCAGGAGGGCGTCGCGAAACGCTGGTACGAAAAGACCCATACCGCGATCATCGAAGGCTACGGGCTGTCGGAAACCTCGCCGGTGGCGACCTGCAACCCCGTGACGGCGACTGAATATAGCGGGACGATCGGCCTGCCGCTGCCATCGACCGAAGTGGCGATTCGCGACGACGCCGGTAACGACGTCGCGCTCGGCGAACCTGGTGAGATCTGCATCCGCGGGCCGCAGGTGATGGCCGGCTACTGGAACCGGCCGGACGAAACCGCGAAGGTCATGTTCGCCGATGGCTTCTTCAAGACGGGCGACGTCGGCGTGATGGATGCGCGAGGTTACGTGAAGATCGTCGACCGGAAGAAGGACATGATCCTCGTGTCGGGCTTCAACGTGTACCCGAACGAAGTCGAGGACGTGGTGGCGTCGCATCCGGGCGTGTTCGAGGTGGCGGCGGTCGGCGTACCCGACGAGCATTCCGGCGAAGCCGTGAAGCTGTTCGTCGTGAAGAAGGACCCGGCGCTCACCGACAAGGACATCCTCGCCTACTGCAAGGAGCGGCTCACCGGCTATAAACGGCCGAAGCTGGTCGAGTTTCGGACGGAGCTGCCGAAAACGAACGTCGGCAAGATCCTGCGGCGCGAACTGCGCGACGGGCGCGCATGACGGCGCGATCGATCTAACGAAAAAGCCCGGCTTGTGCCGGGCTTTTTTGTTTTGCGGCCCGGCTCGGAAGAAGGCTGTTTTCGAACGAGGCGGCTTCCGGAATGGGCTCGCTGCGGCGGTGCGTTTCGACGTAGCAGGGACGGCGCGGCGCCCCCGCGACGAGCGCGTCGCAGCCGGTACGATTCGCGGCGCTTCGGATTTGCGGCTGCACCCGACCGGAAAAGAAAAAGGCGCCCGAAGGCGCCTTCAATATGCTGCGGCTTGTCAGGCAAGCTGATTAGAACTTGTGACGGATACCGACGCGTGCTGCGACCTGGTTGCTGGTGCTCGAACCTGCGAGACCGTTGATCGCTGCGGTTGCCTGGATCACGTTGCCGTTCGCGTCGAGCACGTTGCCCGATGCGTGCTGGTACACGCCGATCGCGTAGACGTCGGTGCGCTTCGACAGGAAGTAGTCGACACCCAGCGAGCCCTGGTGATACTTGGCTGCCGAGCTGCCGTTGATCTTGCTGCCTTGCGTGTAGTCGTACGCCGCGCCGAGAATCAGCGCCGGGGTCAACTGATACTTGAAGTTGAGTTCGCCGTTGTTGAACGTCGCGGACTGGTTCACGAACGGGCCTGCCGAGAAGCCCTTGAACTTCGTGTTCGAGTACGTTGCACCGATCGTCGCTGCGCCGAACGTGTATGCACCGCCGGCACCGATGACCTGGTACGTGTTCGCGTTGTTCGCGTACGCGCCGTAGATCGGCGACGAGACCGACGACGACGTCGAACCGTTGTTGAACATGCCGCCGAACTGGTTCGGCGTGCGTGCGTTCAAGTAGCCGACGCCCAAGACCAACGGGCCGTTGTTGTAGCCTGCGCCGAGCGACCAGACCTGGTTCTTCGAGAACTGGCCTGCCTGACCGCCGAAGCTGTACACGCCGCCGAACGAGAAGCCGCCGTAGGTGTTGCTCGTGAACTTGACTGCGTTGTTCACGCGATAGGCGTTGTTGAAGTTGTCGAGGTCACCCGGGTGAGCGGCGATGTAGCCACCCCACTGGTCACCTGCCTCGAGCGGGCCGACGAAGTCGACGACGGAGTCGTATTGGCGACCCAGCGTGACCGTACCGTACGGGCTCGACAGGCCGACGTAAGCCTGACGACCGAACATCAGGCCGCCCTGACCGAGCTTGCCGCTGTTCACGTCAAAACCGTTTTCGAGGGTGAAGATCGCCTTCAGGCCGCCACCGAGGTCTTCGGTGCCGCGCATGCCGAAGCGGCTGCCTTGCATCACGCCGCTGGCCATGCTGTACAGGTGCTTGCCGCCCGCGTTGTTGTTGAAGAGCAGGCCTTCATCGATGATGCCGTAAAGCGTCACGCTGCTTTGCGCATGGGCAGCGCCAGCGAACGCGCCCAGCGCGACGAGCGCGAGAAGCGACTTTTTCATTAACGGATCTCCAAGAATCACTGAATTTTTCTGGCGGGGCGGATAGTTATGTTCTGTTGACGGGCCCCATCAACTTCGCAAGAAGTCGGACGTAATGTAGCAAAACCGTTTTTTGCCACAAAGCGAAATGCCGCACCTCAAGGTCGCCATGTTTCCTTTATGCAACAATGGTTAAAATCACGGGTTAACCGCAATTTCCGCTGAATAATCAAGTCGGTTACGCAGCGGACTCGTGCCCTTGCCGCTCGCGGCAGCACCTGCAGCCAGGAGAACAGGATGGTGTTTGATGAACTGATCAGCGAATTCGATCGCGGCCTGCGATCGCTGACCGGCATTAGCCGGATGAGCCGGCCGGTGCCCGCACCGGCAGAGGCGCCGGCCGTCGAGCTGACGCCCGCGGAACGTACGCATGCCGCCGGGCTGATGCGCGTGAACCACGTCGGTGAGGTTTGTGCGCAGGCGCTATATCAGGCGCAGAAACTCACCGCGCGCACGGCGTCGGCGAAGGCGATGTTCGAGGAAGCCGCGCGCGAGGAGGAGGATCACCTCGCGTGGACCGCGCATCGCCTGAAAGAGCTCGACTCGCGCCCGAGCCTGCTGAACCCGCTCTGGTATGCCGGTTCGCTCGCGATCGGCGTGGCGGCCGGCGCGCTCGGCGACAAGGTCAGCCTCGGCTTCATGGCCGAGACCGAGCGGCAGGTCGAGAGCCATCTCGAAGGCCACATGTCCGAGCTGCCGGCGGCCGATACCGCATCGCGTGCGATCGTCGACCAGATGCGTATCGACGAAGTGAAACACGGCAAGGCCGCGGCCGACGCAGGCGGGATCGAGCTGCCGCTGCCCGCGCGAATGCTGATGCGCGCCGCGTCGAAAGTCATGACGAGCACTGCGTACTATCTGTGACATTCTCACCGGGGCGATGCGTGACGTCGCCCCGGTTCCCCACCGCTGATACCGCCCGTTTATTCCTCGTTTTCCCGCCCCCGAAAGCCCCGTCCGCACACCCGTCTGGCCCGTCTTTCTCACGTATCACCTTCACAAGTTGCACTAGCTCATTCATTTATAACGGTTTTTGGAATGAGGGGCCGCATGAGCATGTGCGCGTAAGTCCTTGTTCTAACTAACAAAATTCGTCAAAAAAGCGGGCCGCTCCCTTGACCGTGCCACACCCTTCCTCTAAAGTGGGAGACAGTGTGAGAAAGTGTATTTTTGTGTGATTTAGCGGGCTATTCCGGCTAAATTCTCAGCATGGAGCGGGTGCTTCGGTGCCCTGAACGGGAGAGCGGACAGTGTTCCAAGGGGCGTCGGCGCTGACGCTCGATGCGAAAGGGCGGATGTCGGTGCCGGCTCGCTATCGCGAAGCGCTGCAAGGACAGGCAGAAGGACGGGTGACTGTGACCAAGCACCCGGACGGCTGCCTGTTGCTGTTTCCGCGCCCCGAATGGGAAGTATTCCGCGCCAAGATCGCCGCGCTGCCGATGGACGCGCACTGGTGGCGGCGCATTTTTCTCGGCAATGCGATGGATGTCGATCTCGACAGCGCGGGCCGGATTCTCGTATCGCCCGAGCTGCGCATGGCAGCCGGACTGGAAAAGGAAGTCATGTTGTTGGGAATGGGTAGTCACTTCGAGCTGTGGGATTCGCAAACCTACAACGCGAAGGAGCAGGCAGCGATGGCGCAGGGCATGCCCGACGCGCTGAAGAATTTCACGTTCTGATTGCGGTGACGGAGACGCCCGCGATGGGAAACGAATTGCAGCATCGGACCGTGTTGTTGGACGAAGCGGTCGAATCGCTCGTGACGCGACCGGACGGCATTTATGTCGACGGCACGTTCGGGCGCGGCGGCCATAGCCGCGCGGTGCTCGCGCGGTTGGCGACGGGCGGGCGGCTGATCGCGTTCGACAAGGATCCGAGAGCGATCGAGACGGCGCAGGGCATCGAGGATGCGCGCTTTTCGATCGTGCATGACAGCTTTGCATCGATGCGCGACGCGCTTGCGGCGCGCGGCGTCGAGAAGGTGTCGGGTGTGTTGCTCGACCTGGGCGTGTCCTCGCCGCAGGTGGACGATCCGGCGCGCGGCTTCAGCTTCCGCGCCGATGGTCCGCTGGACATGCGGATGGACCCGACGCGCGGCGAGTCGGCGGCGGAATGGCTCGCACGGGCTTCGGTGCAGGAATTGACGGAGGTAATACGGGATTATGGGGAAGAACGGTTTGCTTTTCAGATTGCAAAGGCGCTTGTTGCTCGCCGGGCAGAGTCCGACCGTCTTGGGCCTCTCGACACCACGGGCGAGCTTGCCCAAATCGTGGGTCACGTCGTCAAAACCCGTGAGAAGGGCAAGGATCCGGCAACCCGCACCTTTCAGGCTATACGGATTCACGTCAATCAAGAGCTTGCGGACCTGCAAGTCGTACTAGACGCGGCACTGTCGTTGCTGGAGCAAGGGGGGCGGCTGGTGGTCATCAGCTTTCATTCACTCGAGGACCGGATCGTCAAGCGATTCATGCAGGCGCACGCGAGTGCGCCTGCGGTCGATCGTCGCCTGCCGATCCGCGCCGTCGACCTCCCGAGCCCGCCGCTCAAGATCATCAGCCGCCAGTTTCCGAGTGAAGCGGAAGTCGCCGCGAATCCGCGCGCCCGCTCGGCCGTGATGCGCATCGCGGAGCGCGTCACGCCATGAGCCGCTTCAATATCTTCCTGCTGATCATCGTGATGGGTTGCGCGTTGTCGGTCGTCAATTCGACGAACCAGCAGCGCCAGATCTTCATCCAGCTGCAGCGTGCGCAGTCGCAGGAGCGTCAGCTCCAGCAGGACTACGCGCAGCTGCAATATCAGCAGAGCGCGCTGTCGAAGACGTCGCGCATCGAGCAGCTCGCGAACGATTCGCTGAAGATGCAGCCGATCACGACCGGCCGCACGCAATACCTGACGCTGCCGCCGGGCGCTGCGAAGGCGATCGATGCGCCGATCCCGGCTTCGGCGGACACGTCCGCCAAGGGTAAGGGAGGCGCGCGATGAAGCCGTCCCAGAAGCGCCAGAACGTGAAATTCTCGTCGAGCCCCGTGCTGGGCGTGCATCTGCCGATGTGGCGCTCGAAGCTCGTCGTGTTCATGCTGTTCATGGCGTTCGTCGCGCTGGCCGCGCGCGCGTTCTGGATCCAGGGGCCCGGCAACGCGTTCTATCGGAAGCAGGGCGAAAGCCGCTACCAGCGCACGCTCGACCTGCCGGCGACGCGCGGCAAGATCCTCGACCGTAACGGGCTCGTGCTCGCGACGAGCCTGCCCGTGCGCGCGATCTGGGCGATTCCCGACGCGGTGCCGGACGATCTCGACGCCGACAAGGTCAACCAGCTCGGCAAGCTCCTCGGCATGACGTCGAAGGAACTGCGCGTGAAGCTGTCGGAAGACAAGGGTTTCGTCTACGTCAAGCGTCAGGTGCCGATCGACGTCGCGGACAAAGTCGCTGCGCTCGACATCCCTGGTATCTATCAGCGCAACGAATACAAGCGCTTCTATCCGGAAGGCGAGATCACCGCTCACCTGATCGGCTTCACGAACGTCGAGGACGAAGGGCAGGAGGGCGTCGAGCTGGGCGACCAGAAGATGCTGTCCGGCACGTCGGGCGTGCGTCGCGTGATCAAGGACCGGATGGGGCACATCGTCGAGGACGTCGCCGAGCAGATCCCGCCGCACAACGGCACGGATGTCGACCTGTCGATCGACAGCAAGATCCAGTACATCGCGTACGCGAACCTGAAGGCCGCCGTCGAGAAGTTCAAGGCGAAGGCCGGCGCGGCGATGGTCGTCGACGTGCGCACCGGCGAGGTGCTGGCGCTCGTCAACTACCCGACGTACAACCCGAACGACCGCTCGCGCATGACGGGCGAGCAGTTGCGCAACCGGATCATGACCGACGTGTTCGAGCCGGGCTCGATCATGAAGCCATTTACGGTGTCGCTCGCACTCGACCTGCATCGCGTGACGCCGAACACGCTCGTCGAGACGGGCAACGGGCATTTCGTGCTCGACGGCGCACCGATTACCGACGACGCGGGTTTCGGCACGTTGACGGTCGGCGGTGTGATCCAGAAGTCGAGCAACATCGGCGCGACGAAGATCGCGATGACGATGCGGCCCGAGGAAATGTGGAATATGTATACGAGCATCGGTCTCGGCCAGGCGCCGAAGGTCGGATTCCCGGGCGCGGTGGCTGGCCGCCTGCGTCCGTGGAAGAGCTGGCGCCGCATCGAGCAGGCGACGATGTCGTACGGCTACGGCCTGTCGGTGTCGCTGTTCCAGCTCGCGCGTGCCTACACGGCGATCGCGCATGACGGCGAGCTGATGCCCGTGACCATTTTCAAGACCGACCCCAACCAGCCGGTCGTGGGTACGCAGGTGTTCAACCCGACCACCGCGCGCGAAGTGCGCGCGATGCTCGAGACGGTGGTCGCGCCGGGCGGCACGTCGCCGGATGCGGCCGTGCCGGGTTATCGCGTCGGCGGCAAGAGCGGCACCGCGTACAAGCATGAAGGCCACGGCTACACGCGCAAGTACCGCGCGTCGTTCGTCGGGATGGCGCCGATGCCGAATCCGCGCATCGTCGTCGCGGTGTCGGTCGACGAGCCGACCGCCGGCAGCCACTTCGGCGGCCAGGTGTCCGGCCCCGTATTCTCGGCGATCGCCGGTGACACGATGCGTGCGCTGAACGTGCCGCCGAACATGCCGATCAAGCAGCTCGTCGTGTCTGACGATTCGCCGGCAGCACCTTCCGCAACCGGGCCGCAAAAGCTGGCCGCGGGTAGCGGTGCGAAGCATATGATCGTGTCCAGCACCACGCGTAATTCACCAGGAGTTGTTCGATGAGCGCCGCTCGCAGTTCCCATCCGGCGCATCAGCAGATCGCAGCCGCGCTTGCGTGGCTGCGTCAGCATGTGGCCCCCGTCGCGCAACTGCATGCCGACACGCGCAGCCTCAAGGCTGGCGACGTGTTCGTCGCGTACGCGGTCGACGGGGCAGACAATCGTGCCTTCATCGCCGACGCCGTCGCGCGCGGTGCGGCCGCCGTGCTGTATCAGCCGGAAGGGCTGGCCGCTGCGCCGGCCGTTCCTGTCGCGCTTGCGGTGCCTGCGCTCGACCAGCTCGCCGGCGAGATCGCCAGCGGCTGGTATGGTGATCCGAGCGACAGCCTGCTCGCGATCGGTGTGACCGGCACGAACGGCAAGACGTCGTGCACGCAATGGATCGCCACCGCGTTGACGGCGCTTCACCAGCCGTGCGCGGTGATCGGCACGCTCGGCACCGGGATGCCCGGCCAGCTCGTGCCGACCGGCTTCACGACCCCCGATGCGTCGCAATTGCAGCGCAGCCTTGCGCAGCTGCGCGACGCGGGCGCGAAGGCGGTCGCGATGGAAGTGTCGTCGCACGCGCTGCACCAGGGGCGCGTGAACGGTACGGCGTTCGACATCGCGGTGTTTACGAATCTCACGCAGGATCACCTCGACTATCACGGCACGTTCGATGCGTACGAGGCCGCGAAGGCGAAGCTGTTCGCATGGCGCGGCCTGCGCGCGGCGGTCGTCAACCGCGACGACGCAGCCGGACAGCGCCTGCTCGAGAAACTGGCCGGCCGCGTGCGCACGATCGCGTACGGGATCGGCGATGCGTCGGCGCCGGACGCCGATCGCGAACTGGTCGCGCTCGACGTGCGCGCCACCACGACCGGCACGGCGTTCCGCCTGCGTTCGTCATGGGGCGACGCGGACGTCGAGGTCGGCACGCTCGGCACGTTCAACGTCAGCAACCTGCTCGCGGTGCTCGGCTCGCTGCTCGCGGCCGACGTGCCGTTCGACGCGGCGCTCGCCGAGATCGCACGGCTCGAGTCCGTCAACGGCCGGATGCAGCGGCTCGGCGGCCGGCTGCAGAACGACGAACCGCTCGTCGTGATCGACTACGCACACACGCCCGACGCGCTCGAAAAGACGCTCGACGCGCTGCGCCCGATCGCCACGGCGCGCGGCGGCCGGCTCGTCTGCATGTTCGGCTGCGGCGGCGATCGCGATGCGACGAAGCGCCCGCTGATGGGTGCGATCGCGGAGCGGTTCGCCGATGAAACCGTCGTCACGAGCGACAACCCGCGCAGCGAGGATCCGCAGCGCATCATCGACCAGATCGTCGCGGGCATGACCGCGCTCGATCACGCACGCCGTATCGAGGATCGCGCGAGCGCGATCCTGCAGGCCGTGCGCGGCGCCGCACGCGAGGATGTCGTCGTGCTGGCCGGCAAGGGCCACGAGGCCACGCAGGAAATCATGGGCAAGAAGCGCACGTTCTCCGATCAGGATCACGCACGGCTCGCGCTGGCAGCGCGCGCGACGCACGGCAAGGGAGGCGCCGAATGACGATGCTCAGTCTCGGCGAAGCCGCTCGCCTGATCCCCGGCGCAACCGTCCACGGCGACGCCGGCGTCACGTTCGACCGCGTGTCGACGGACAGCCGCACGGCCGGCCCCGGCGACCTGTTCGTCGCACTGAAAGGCGAGCGCTTCGACGCGCACGACTTCCTCGGCGACGTCGCTGCGCGCGGTGCCGCCGCGGCGCTGGTCGCGCACGTGCCGGCGGGCGTCACGATGCCGGCGATCGAAGGCGGCGAAACGCGTGCCGCACTCGGCGCGCTTGCGCATGGCTGGCGCAAACGATTCGCGTTGCCGCTCGTCGCGGTGACGGGCAGCAACGGCAAGACGACCGTCAAGGAAATGATCGCGTCGATCTTCGCGGCGGCGGTCGGCGCCGACGCGCGGCTCGCGACGGCCGGCAACCTGAACAACGATGTCGGCCTGCCGCTGACGCTGCTGCGCCTGTCGGCCGCGCATCGTCTCGCGGTGATCGAGATCGGGATGAACCACCCGGGCGAGACCGAAATCCTCGCGCGCCTCACGGCGCCGACGGTCGCGCTCGTCAACAACGCACAGCGCGAGCACCAGGAATTCATGGCGACGGTCGAAGCCGTCGCGCTCGAACACGCGGCCGTGATTCACGCGCTGCCGCCGGACGGTGTCGCGGTGTTCCCGGCCGATGACGCGTATGCGGGCATCTGGCGCGTCGCGGCAACCGGCAACCGGATCCTCGATTTCGCGCTGCACGATGCCGGACGGCAGAACGACGCGCAGGTCACGGGCCGTCTGCACGGCGGCGAACTCGCGATCGACACGCCCGCGGGCGTCGTCACGGTGCGGTTGCGCGCGCTCGGCGAGCACAACGCGCGTAACGCGCTGGCCGCCACGGCCGCGGCGCTGGGTGCCGGCGTTGCGCTGTCGGCGATCAAGCAGGGCCTCGAATCGTTCGAGCCGGTCAAGGGCCGGCTGCAGGTGAAACAGGCGATCGCAGGCAGCCTCGCGGGTGCAACGGTCGTCGACGATACGTACAACGCGAATCCCGATTCGATGCGTGCCGCGATCGACGTGCTCGCCGCGCAACCGGCGCCGCGCGTGCTGGTGATCGGCGACATGGGCGAGGTCGGCGACGAAGGGCCGGCTTTTCATCGCGAGGTCGGTGCCTACGCACGCGAGCGCGGGATCGACGCGCTGTTCGCGCTCGGCGACGCGTCGCGCGATGCATGCACGGCATACGGCGACACGGCCCGCCATTTCGGCGACGTCGGCGCGCTGGTTGAAGCACTGCTCGCAGCGGGCTACGGCGCGCAGGCGACGCTGCTCGTGAAGGGCTCGCGGTACATGAAGATGGAGCGCGTGGTCGACGCGCTGACGAACCAACCCGCGGCGGGCACGGCGCCCGCTGCACACTGAGTAGAAGGAAGGAAGCATGCTGCTGGCGCTGGCGCAATGGCTGCAAGGAGACGCAAGCTTTTTGCGCTTGTTCACGTACCTCACGTTCCGTGCGGTGATGGCCACCATCACCGCGCTCGGGATCGGGCTCGTGTGCGGACCGTGGGTGATCCGCAAGCTGACGCAAATGAAGGTCGGTCAGGCCGTGCGCAAGGACGGCCCGCAGACGCACCTGGTCAAGTCCGGCACGCCGACGATGGGCGGCGTGCTGATCCTGATCGGTATCGCGGTCGCGACGCTGCTGTGGGGCGACCTGACGAACCGTTTCATCTGGATCGTGATGCTCGTCACGTTCGGTTTCGGCGTGATCGGCTGGGTCGATGATTACCGCAAGGTCGTCCACAAGGACCCGCGCGGGATGTCGTCGCGCGAGAAGTATTTCTGGCAATCGGTGATCGGGCTGTTCGCGGCCGTGTATCTCGCCTTCAGCGTGTCCGAGGCGAACAACGTGCGCGTGTTCGACCTGTTCATGGCATGGGTGAGGAGCGGCCTGTCGATGGGCCTGCCGGCACGCGCCGACCTGATGCTGCCGTTCCTGAAGTCGATCAGCTATCCGCTCGGCGTGTGGGGCTTCATCGTGCTGACGTACTTCGTGATCGTCGGCGCGAGCAACGCGGTGAACCTGACCGACGGCCTCGACGGCCTCGTGATCATGCCGGTCGTGCTGGTCGGTGCGTCGCTGGGTGTGTTCGCGTACGTGATGGGCAGCGCGGTCTATTCAAAATACCTGCTGTTTCCGCACATTCCGGGCGCGGGCGAATTGCTGATCTTCTGTTCCGCGATGGGTGGGGCAGGGCTCGCGTTCCTCTGGTACAACACGCACCCCGCGCAGGTGTTCATGGGCGACGTCGGCGCGCTGGCGCTCGGCGGCGCGCTCGGCACGGTCGCGGTGATCGTGCGCCAGGAAATCGTGCTGTTCATCATGGGCGGCATCTTCGTCGCGGAAACGCTGTCGGTGATGCTGCAGGTTTCGTGGTTCAAGTACACGAAGAAGCGCTACGGCGAAGGGCGTCGTCTGCTGAAGATGGCGCCGCTGCATCACCATTTCGAATTGTCCGGCTGGAAGGAAACGCAGGTGGTCGTGCGTTTCTGGATCATCACGCTGATGCTGTGCCTGTTCGGTCTGACCACCCTCAAGCTGCGGTAAAGGAAAGGTAACAAGGATGTCTGGCGAGATGTTTGGAGATCGGCAACGGCCGATGGTGCTCGTACTGGGGCTCGGGGAATCGGGTCTCGCGATCGCGCGATGGTGCGCGAGGCACGGGTGCCGGCTGCGTATTGCCGATACCCGCGAGGCGCCGCCGAACCTTGCCGCGCTGCAGGCCGAAGGCATCGATGCGGAATTCGTCGGCGGGGCGTTCACGCCTGCGCTGCTCGACGGCGGTATCGAGCTCGTCGGGTTGAGCCCCGGGCTGTCGCCGCTCGAACCGGCACTCGCGGCGCTGGTCGCGGCCGCGAACGAGCAGGGCGTCGCCGTGTGGGGCGAGCTGGAATTCTTCGCGCAGGCGCTGCGTGCACTCGGCACGAGCGGCTACCAGCCGAAGGTGCTCGCGATCACGGGCACCAACGGCAAGACCACGACGACGAGCCTCACGGGACTGCTGTGCCAGCGCTCGGGCAAGAAGGTCGCCGTCGCGGGCAACATCAGCCCCGCGATGCTCGACCGGCTCGCTGCCGCGATCGACGAAACCGCGCTGCCCGACGTGTGGGTGCTCGAACTGTCGAGCTTCCAGCTCGAGACCGCACGCACGTTCGCGCCCGACGCGGCCGCGATCCTCAACATCACGCAGGACCACCTCGACTGGCACGGCAGCTTCGACGCATACGCGCAGGCAAAGGGCCGGATCTTCGGTGCAACGACCACGCGCGTGCTGAACCGCGACGATGCGGCCGTAATGAAGTTCGCGCCGGCAGCCGGCGCGGCCGATGCGCCGCGCACGGTCACGTTCGGCCTGAACGAGCCAGTGCAGGACGGCGACTACGGGCTGTCGCGCGACAACGGCATCGCGTGGCTGGTGGAAGCCGTCGATCGCGATGCGCCGGATGAAGCTGCGACGACGACCCGTCGGCGCAAGCGCGACGCCCATACGCCCGACATCGCGCAGAAGCGCCTGATGCCGGCCGACGCACTGCGCATCCGCGGGCTGCACAACGCGGCGAACGCGCTGGCCGCATTCGCGCTCGCACGCGCGATCGACCTGCCGGCCGCGCCGCTGCTGCACGCGCTGCGTGAATACCGCGGCGAAGCGCATCGCGTCGAAGTGATTGCGACGATCGACGACGTGGATTACGTCGACGACAGCAAGGGTACGAACGTCGGTGCGACCGTTGCCGCGCTCGACGGGCTGGCGCAGAAGATCGTGCTGATCGCGGGCGGCGATGGCAAGGGGCAGGATTTCGCACCGCTGGTTGCGCCGGTCGCGCGCTGGTGCCGGGCGGTGATGCTGATCGGCCGTGACGCACCGGCGATCCGCGACACGCTCGCCGAAACGGGCGTGCCGCTCGCCGACCACACGACGCTCGAAGGGGCGGTGCACGCAGCGGCCGACCTCGCCGAACCGGGCGATGCAGTGCTGCTGTCGCCTGCATGCGCGAGCCTCGACATGTTCAGGAACTACGCCCACCGCGCAGATGTGTTCCGCGCGGCGGTCGACGAAATCGCCATCGACAAAGGAGCGACGCCATGAGCTGGTCCGATCGCCTCGTCTCCCGTTTCAACGATCGCCGCGACACCGGCGGCAATGCCGCGGGCGGCCGCGTCGCGTCCGCCACGCGCGCCGCGACGGGCGGCCTTGCGAGCGTCGTCAACGGCGTGCGCCCGAGCCGTTCGCGGATGCTCGACTTCGACTACTCGCTGTTGTGGGTTGCGATCGCGCTGCTCGGGCTCGGCGTCGTGATGGTGTACTCGGCGTCGATCGCGATGCCCGATTCGCCGAAATACGCGTCGTATCACGATTACGCGTTCCTGATGCGCCACTGCATCTCGCTCGTCGTCGCGTTCATCGCGGCGGTGATCGCGTTCCGCGTGCCGGTGTCGACGTGGGACAAATACGCGCCGCAACTCTTCCTGATCGCGCTCGTCAGCCTCGTGATCGTGCTGATTCCGCACGTCGGCAAGGGCGTGAACGGTGCGCGCCGCTGGATTCCGCTCGGCATCACGAACATGCAGCCGTCGGAAATCATGAAGCTCGCGGTGACGATCTACGCGGCGAACTACACGGTGCGCAAGCAGGAATACATGCAGAGCTTCGCCAAGGGCTTCTTGCCGATGGCGTTCGCGGTCGGCCTGGTCGGTGCGCTGCTGCTGCTCGAGCCGGACATGGGCGCGTTCATGGTGGTCGCGGCGATCGCGATGGGCGTGCTGTTCCTCGGCGGCGTGAACGGCAAGCTGTTCGGCGGCCTCGTTGCGACCGCGATCGGCACCTTCACGATGCTGGTGTGGCTGTCGCCTTGGCGTCGCGAGCGGATCTTCGCCTACCTCGATCCGTGGGACGAGCGCTACGCGCAGGGCAAGGCGTACCAGCTCACGCACTCGCTGATCGCGTTCGGCCGCGGCGAATGGTTCGGTGTCGGCCTCGGCGGCAGCGTCGAGAAGCTGAACTACCTGCCGGAAGCGCATACCGACTTCATCCTCGCGGTGATCGGCGAGGAGCTCGGTTTCGTCGGCGTGCTGGTCGTGATCCTGCTGTTCTACTGGATCGTGCGCCGCGCGTTCGAGATCGGCCGTCAGGCGCTCGCACTCGATCGCACGTTCGCGGGCCTGATGGCGAAGGGTATCGGCATCTGGTTCGGTGCGCAGACCTTCATCAACATGGGCGTGAACCTCGGGCTGCTGCCGACCAAGGGCCTGACGCTGCCGCTCGTGAGCTACGGCGGCTCGGGCATTCTGCTGAACTGCGTCGCGCTCGCGGTGCTGCTGCGGGTCGACTACGAAAACCGGGTGCTGATGCGCGGAGGGAAGGTATGACCGCGTCGCAACGCACGCTGATGGTGATGGCAGGCGGCACCGGGGGCCACGTGTTCCCGGGGCTCGCGGTCGCGCACCGGATGGAAGCGGCGGGCTGGCGCGTCGTGTGGCTCGGCAATCCGGCCGGGATGGAAGCGACGCTCGTGCCGAAGCACGGCATTCCGATGGAATACGTGCGGTTCGGCGGGCTGCGCGGCAAGGGCCTGAAGACCAAGCTGACGCTGCCGTTCAACCTGCTGCGCGCATGCGGGCAGAGCCTCGCCGCGCTGCGCCGCGTGCGGCCCGACGTCGTGCTCGGGATGGGCGGCTACATCACGTTCCCGGCGGGTGTGATGACCGCGCTGTCGGGCCGTCCGCTCGTGCTGCATGAACAGAATTCGATCGCGGGCCTGACGAACAAGGTGCTCGCGAAATTCGCGAAGCGCGTGCTCGTCGCGTTCCCCGGTGCGCTGCCGCACGCGGAATGGACGGGTAACCCGATTCGCGCGGAACTTGCCGGCACGGAAGCGCCCAAAGCACGCTATGCAGCGCGCAGCGGCCCGCTGAATGTGCTGGTCGTCGGCGGCAGCCTCGGGGCGGCCGCACTGAATGAAGTCGTGCCGCGCGCGCTGGCGATGCTGACGCCGGGCGAACGCCCGCGCATCGTGCACCAGGCCGGCGCGAAGCACATCGAAGCATTGAAGGCGAATTACGAAGCGGCCGGGTTCGCGGCCGGTGAAGACGTGCGGCTCGTGCCGTTCATCGACGACATGGCGGCCGCGTATGCGGCGGCGGATCTGGTGATCTGCCGGTCGGGTGCGATGACGGTATCGGAGATCGCGGCGGTGGGCGTGGCGGCGCTGTTCGTGCCGTTCCCGTACGCGGTCGACGATCACCAGACGAGCAACGCCGCGTTCCTCGCCGATGCGGGCGCGGCCGTGCTGGTCCAACAACGCGACCTGTCGGCGGAACTGCTTGCCGACTGGCTGCGCGGCCAGTCACGGGCATCGCTCGCGGACATGGCGGAACGTTCGCGCTCGCTGGCGAAGCCCGAGGCCACCGACGAAGTCGCGCGCGTGTGCGCGAAGGCGGCCGGCGCGAACCTGGAAACACTGCAATGAAACACATCGTCAAACACATTCATTTCGTCGGGATCGGCGGCGCGGGCATGAGCGGCATCGCCGAAGTGCTCGTCAACCTCGGCTACGAGGTCAGCGGCTCGGACCTGTCGCGCAACGCGGTGACGGATCGTCTCCAGGCGCTCGGCGCGCGGATCGCGATCGGCCACGACGCGGCGAACATCGAGGGCGCGAACGCGGTAGTCGTCTCGACGGCCGTGCGCTCGGACAACCCGGAAGTGCTGGCGGCGCGCGCGAAGCGCGTGCCGATCGTGCAGCGCGCGGTGATGCTGGCGGAGCTGATGCGCCTGAAGCAGGGCATCGCGATCGCCGGCACGCACGGCAAGACCACGACGACGAGCCTCGTCGCGAGCGTGCTCGCGGCGGGCGGGCTCGATCCGACCTTCGTGATCGGCGGGCGCCTGATCAGCGCCGGCGCGAACGCGCGGCTCGGCACGGGCGATTTCATCGTCGCCGAGGCTGACGAGTCGGACGCGTCGTTCCTGAACCTGTATCCGGTGATCGAAGTCATCACGAACATCGACGCCGACCACATGGACACCTACGGCCACGATTTCGCGCGGCTCAAGCAGGCGTTCATCGAATTCACGCAACGCCTGCCGTTCTACGGCAGCGCGGTCGTGTGCGTCGACGATCCGAACGTGCGGCAGATCATCCCGTTCATCTCGAAGCCGGTCGTGCGCTACGGCCTGTCGCCGGACGCGCAGGTGCGCGCGGAAGACATCGATGCGCGCGACGGCCGCATGCATTTCACGGTGATCCGCGACGGGCGGGCGCCGCTCGCGGTCGTGCTGAACATGCCGGGCCTGCACAACGTGCAGAACGCGCTTGCGGCGATCGCGATCGCGACCGATCTCGGTGTGTCGGACGACGCGATCCAGCTGGCGCTGGCGGAATTCAACGGCGTCGGCCGGCGCTTCCAGCGCTACGGCGAGGTGCCGACCGCGGACGGCGGCCAGTACACGCTGATCGACGACTACGGCCATCACCCGGTCGAGATGGCCGCGACGATCGCGGCCGCGCGCGGCGCGTTCCCGGGCCGCCGCCTCGTGCTGGCGTTCCAGCCGCACCGCTACACGCGCACGCGCGACTGCTTCGACGATTTCGTCAACGTGCTGTCGACGGTCGACGCGCTGGTGCTGACGGAAGTCTACGCAGCCGGCGAGGCGGCGATCTCGACGGCCAACGGCGACGCGCTGTCGCGTGCGCTGCGCACCGTAGGGAAGGTTGACCCGGTGTTCGTCGCAACGGTCGACGACGTGCCGGACGCATTGGCGAAGGTCGCGCAGAACGGCGACGTGGTGATCACGATGGGCGCGGGTTCGATCGGCGGCGTGCCGGCGAAGGTTGCGCAGCACACTCAACAGAAGGCATGACATGAGCGGGATTGATCCGAAACGTTTCGGCAAGGTGGCGGTGTTGTTCGGCGGCGAGTCCTCGGAGCGCGAGGTGTCGCTCACGTCGGGCAAGCTCGTGCTGCAGGGCCTGCGCGACGCGGGCATCGACGCGCACCCGTTCGACCCGGCCGAGCGCCCGCTGGCGGCGCTGAAGGATGAAGGGTTCGTGCGCGCGTTCAACGCACTGCACGGCGGCTACGGCGAGAACGGCCAGATCCAGGGCGCGCTCGATTTCTACGGCATTCGCTATACGGGCAGCGGCGTGCTCGGGTCGGCGCTCGGCCTCGACAAGTTCCGCACGAAGCTCGTGTGGCAGCAGACGGGCGTGCCGACGCCGCCGTTCGAGACGGTGCTGCGCGGCGACGACCTCGCGGCGCGTGCGACGGACATCGTCGCGAAGCTCGGCCTGCCGCTGTTCGTGAAGCCGGCGAGCGAAGGCTCGAGCGTGGCGGTGCTGAAGGTGAAGACGGCCGACGCGCTGCCCGCTGCGCTCGCGGAAGCCGCGACGCATGACCCGATCGTGATCGTCGAGAAGAGCATCGAAGGCGGCGGCGAATACACCGCGTGCATCGCCGGCGATCTCGACCTGCCGGTGATCAAGATCGTGCCGGCCGGCGAGTTCTACGACTATCACGCGAAGTACATCGCCGACGACACGCAATACCTGATTCCGTGCGGGCTGCCCGCCGACAAGGAAGCGGAGCTCAAGCGCATTGCGCGCCGGGCGTTCGACGTGCTCGGCTGCACCGACTGGGGCCGCGCGGATTTCATGCTCGACGCCGACGGCAACGCGTACTTCCTGGAAGTGAACACCGCACCGGGCATGACCGACCACTCGCTGCCGCCGAAGGCCGCACGCGCGGTCGGCATCAGCTATTCGGAGCTGGTCGTGAAGGTGCTGTCGCTCACGCTCAACGACTGACGCAGGAACGGAACGACGTATGTGGAACAACGTTCGCCAACTCAACCTTGCCGCCAGCGCGCTGTACGCGCTGTTGCTGCTCGTGTTGGCGGCGGCAGGTTGCTACTGGCTGATCCAGCGCCCGACGTTCGCGCTGCGGGAAATCCGGATCGACGGCGACACCGAGCACATCAATTCGCCGACGGTGCGCGCGGGCGTGGTCGGCCGGCTGAAGGGCAATTTCTTCACGGTCGATCTCGATGCAGCGCGCGCCGCGTTCGAGCAGATGCCCTGGGTGCGCCATGCGAGCGTGCGCCGGGTGTGGCCGAATGCGCTGGCTGTCACGCTCGAGGAGTACAAACCGCTCGGGACCTGGGGCAGCGACCAGCTCGTGAGTGTCGACGGCGAGCTGTTCACCGCGAACCAGGGCGAGCTGGAGCAGGAACTGCCGGCGTTCGACGGTCCGGAGGGCAGTGCGAAGGAAGTCGTCACGCGGTATCGCGACTTCGGGAAATGGTTTGCGCCGCTGAAGGCGGCGCCGGAAGAAGTGACGCTGTCGGCGCGGTACGCGTGGACGGTGAAGCTGTCGAACGGCATGCAGGTCGAGCTGGGCAAGGAACGCAACAGCGAGTCGCTGCATGACCGGAGCCAGCGCCTGGTCGCCGCATGGCCGGCTGTCACGGAGCGCTGGGGCAACGACATCGAGTACGCGGACCTGCGCTATCCGAACGGATTCGCGATTCGCGCGGCAGGCATGCGGTTCCTGACCGATACCGACAAGCGCAAGAAGTAACGAGAGATCACACGCAAGAGCACTTTATGAGCAAAGACTACAAGGATCTGCTGGTTTCCCTCGACATCGGCACGTCGAAGGTGGTGGCCATCGTCGCCGAGCTGAAGGGCGAAGGCCACTACGAGGTGATCGGTCTCGGCCAGAGCGAGTCGAAGGGTCTGAAGAAAGGTGTGGTGGTCAATATCGAGGCCACCGTGCAGTCGATCCAGCGCGCGCTCGAGGAAGCCGAGCTGATGGCCGACTGCAAGATCACCAACGTGTTCACGGGGATCGCGGGCAGCCACATCCGCAGCTTCAACTCGAGCGGGATGGTCGCGATCAAGGACAAGGAAGTCACGCAGACCGACGTCGCGCGCGTGATCGAGACCGCGAAGGCGATCAACATCCCGACCGATCAGCAGGTGCTGCACATCCTCACGCAGGAATTCATCATCGACGGCCAGGAAGACGTGCGCGAGCCGATCGGCATGAGCGGCATCCGGCTGGAAGTGAAGGTGCACATCGTGACGGGCGCGGTGAGTGCCGCACAGAACATCGTCAAGTGCGTGCGCCGCTGCGGGCTCGAAGTGAACGACCTGATCCTGCAGCCGCTCGCGTCGTCGCTGGCCGTGCTGACGGAAGACGAGAAGGATCTCGGCGTGGTGCTGGTCGACATCGGCGGCGGCACGACGGACATCGCGATCTTCGCCGAAGGCGCGATCCGCCACACCGCGGTGATTCCGATCGCCGGCGACCAGATCACGAGCGACATCGCGATGGCGCTGCGCACGCCGACGCCGGATGCGGAAGACATCAAGGTCGGCTACGGGATCGCGAAGCAGGCGCTCGCCGATCCGGACGAAATGGTGGAAGTGCCCGGCCTCGGCGAACGCGGTCCGCGCACGCTGTCGCGCCAGGCGCTCGCAGCCGTGATCGAGCCGCGTGTCGAGGAACTGTTCTCGCTCGTGCAGCAGGTCGTGCGCGAATCGGGTTACGAAGAACTGCTGAGCTCCGGCGTGGTCATTACCGGCGGGGCGTCGATGATGCCCGGCATGGTCGAGCTCGGCGAAGACATTTTCCTGAAACCGGTGCGCATCGGCGCGCCGGAGTATGCAGGCGGCCTTTCCGACGTCGTGCGCAATCCGCGCTACTCGACGGCGATGGGGCTGCTCGTCGAAGGCAGTGCTCAGCGCATGCGCGGCCGCAAGGTCGCCGTGCAGTCCGGCAACGCGGGGCAGGTGTTCTCGCGGATGAAGGAATGGTTCCTGAGCAACTTCTGACGAACCGAATCGAAATTCGCGCTGGTGCCGGCGGCTGGCGCGCGACAGGGGGTTGCCCGATCTCCTGCCGAATAACGGCCGAGTAGCAGTAATTCTCTTGACGGAGGCAACAATGGAATTCGAAATGCTGGAAACCGAAACCAACGGCACCATCATCAAGGTGGTCGGCGTTGGCGGCGCTGGCGGCAATGCCGTCCAGCACATGATCAACCGCGGCGTGCAGGGCGTCGACTTCATCGTGATGAACACGGATGCGCAGGCGCTGTCGCGTTCGCGCGCATCGTCGGTGATCCAGCTCGGCAACACGGGTCTGGGCGCCGGCGCGAAGCCGGAAATGGGTCGTGCGGCAGCGGAAGAAGCGCGTGAGCGCATCGCCGACGCACTGCGCGGCGCGCACATGGTGTTCATCACGGCCGGCATGGGCGGTGGCACCGGCACGGGCGCGGCACCGGTGGTCGCGCAGATCGCGAAGGAGATGGGCATCCTGACGGTGGGTGTCGTCAGCAAGCCGTTCGAGTTCGAAGGCGGCAAGCGCATGCGCGTCGCTGAAGCCGGTTCGCAGCAACTGGAGGATCACGTCGACTCGCTGATCGTCGTTCTGAACGACAAGCTGTTCGACGTGATGGGCGACGACGCCGAGATGGACAAGTGCTTCCAGTGCGCGGACGACGTGTTGAACAACGCGGTCGCAGGCATCGCTGAAATCATCAATGTCGATGGCCTCGTGAACGTCGACTTCGAAGACGTGAAGACGGTGATGGGCGAGCAGGGCAAGGCGATGATGGGCACGGCGACGGTTGCCGGCGTCGATCGCGCACGCCTCGCGGCAGAACAGGCCGTGGCGAGCCCGCTGCTCGAAGGCGTCGATCTGTCGGGCGCGCGCGGCGTGCTGGTCAACATCACGTCGAGCCGTTCGCTGCGCCTGTCGGAAACGCGCGAAGTGATGAACACGATCAAGAGCTACGCGGCGGAAGATGCAACGGTGATCTTCGGTGCGGTGTACGACGACGCGATGGGCGATGCACTGCGCGTGACGGTCGTGGCGACGGGTCTGGGCCGTGCGGCGAAGAAGCAGCAATCGGCACCGATGACGCTGCTGCGCACGGGTACGGACAACCAGCCGGTCAGCGCGGTTTCGCACGGCTACGCACCGACGCATCACGTCAGCACGGCCGACTACGGCGCGCTCGATACGCCGGCGGTGTGGCGCAATTCGCGCGAAACCGCGGCATCGCACGTGCAGGCGCTGCAGGAGAAGGGTGTCGACACGTACGACATCCCGGCTTTCCTGCGCAAGCAGGCTGACTGACGCAAACACAGGCGAAGCCGCGGCGAATCTGCCGCGGTATCGCCGGCGTGACGGATGTTACGGACCACGACAGGCCGCGTCGGCTGCGACGCCGGGCCGGGAAACGTGCCCTCTCCGCTCAAGCGGGGCGGAATGGACCGTGCTGTCCGCGACACGCTGAAAAACCGTATCGCTATGAGGGACCAGCCATGATTCAAGTGGGCGACGCGCTGCCCGACGCGCAATTGTTCGAGTACATCGACGACGCGCGCGAAGGGTGCACGCTGGGGCCGAACGCCTACAGCGTGCGCGACCAGGTTGCGGGAAAGCGGGTGGTGATCTTCGGATTGCCGGGCGCTTTCACGCCGACCTGCTCGGCGCAGCATGTGCCGGGCTACGTCGAACACGCCGAGCAATTGCGCGCGGCGGGTATCGACGAGATCTGGTGCGTGTCCGTCAACGATGCATTCGTGATGGGCGCATGGGGACGTGATCTGCACACCGCGGGCAAGGTGCGCATGATGGCGGACGGCAGCGCGGCTTTCACTCATGCGCTGGGGCTGACGCAGGATTTGTCCGCGCGTGGCATGGGAATTCGTTCCCTGCGCTACGCGATGGTGATTGACGGCGGTGTGGTCAAGACGCTGGCCGTCGAGGCGCCGGGCAAATTCGAAGTGAGCGATGCGGCGAGTGTTCTCGCGACGTTGACGTCCTGATCGTGCGGTGCGCCGTTGCCTTCCGGCAACGCTGCTCACCGGCCTCAGGGCAGTTGTAACACGGGCTGATGACCGGAAACGCCTCCGTTCCGGGCATCGGCCCGTCCCGTATCGGCGCGGGTAAACAGTCGAAACAGATTGATACGCAGTTTCAAACGACGCTGAATAGGGAATTACGCTATAATCTCCCCTATCGAATATAACTCCTGATTGATATCTTCAATCACGACGAAGAACATCATGCTGAAGCAGCGCACCATCAAGTCCATCGTGAAGACCGTGGGTATCGGTGTCCACTCGGGCCGCAAGATCGAGCTGACGCTCCGTCCTGCTGCGCCGGGCACGGGCATCGTCTTCTCGCGCGTCGACCTTCCCACGCCCGTCGACATTCCCGCCGCGGCGACGTCGATCGGCGATACGCGGCTCGCGTCGGTGCTGCAGAAGGATGGCGTGCGCGTGTCGACCGTCGAGCACCTGATGTCGGCGTGTGCCGGCCTCGGCATCGACAACCTCTATGTCGACGTGACGGCCGAGGAAATCCCGATCATGGACGGCAGCGCGGCGACCTTCGTGTTCCTGATCCAGTCTGCCGGGATCGAGGAGCAGAACGCGCCGAAACGCTTCGTCAAGGTGAAGAAGACGGTCGAAATCCGCGACGGTGACAAGTTCGCGCGTCTCGATCCGTACTTCGGTTTCAAGCTGAAGTTCTCGATCGATTTCCGTCATCCGGCCGTCGACAAGACCGGTCAGGAGCTCGAGGTCGATTTCGCGAATACGTCGTACGTGCGCGAGATCGCGCGTGCACGCACGTTCGGCTTCGCACACGAGGCCGAGATGCTGCGCGAGATGGGTCTCGCCCGTGGCGGCAGCATGGAAAACGCAATCGTGCTCGACGAGTACCGCATCCTGAACAACGACGGGCTGCGCTATGACGACGAGTTCGTGAAGCACAAGATGCTCGACGCGATCGGAGACCTGTACGTGATCGGCCATCCGCTGCTGGCGTCGTACACGGCGTACAAGTCGGGCCACGGGCTGAACAACGCGCTGCTGCGCGAACTGCTCGCGAACGAAGATGCGTACGAGATCGTCACGTTCGACGATCCGCAAGCCGCACCGAAGGGCTTCGCGTTCGACATGCAGACGGCCTTCGCCTGACCGGCGTTCCGCGCTAGCAATAAAAAAAGCAGCCTTCGGGCTGCTTTTTTTATTGGCCGGGCGCTGGCGCTGCCGGCGGCGCGCACCGTCAGCGCGGCTTCGCACCATGCCGGGCCGCCATCCGCGCGAGCGCGTCCTGCAGCGGCGACGGTTCGAGATGGTCGGCCAGGTCGCGCAACGCGGCAGCGCCGACCGACGTCATGCGCGCCTGTTTCACGTGCGGCGGCTCCGGCGCATCCTTCGGGCGCACGCGCACGCGCAGCGTCGAGACCGGCCAGCCGCGCTTCTGCAGATCGCCGAGCAACCGTGGTTCGACCTGTCGCAGCCGAGCGGCCAATGCGTTGTGCGCGGCAAAGAGGGTCAGGGTACCGTCTTTCACGAAGCCGGGCTCGACGTGGTTCGCCAGGTAGTCGGGCAGGAGCGCGGCAAGATCGCGCTGCAGTGACGCGATCTGCTCGACGCCGGCGCGCAGTGCCGCAAACGCGTCGGTGCGGCCGAGCACTTCGGACACGGGTTGCGGGCGATACGGGGCGAGCGGGCCGAAACGCTTGGAAAATCGGTTCATCGAGACATTCTTCGGGCGCGCACGCGCGCGGACATTGACGCCGATTGTACCCGCGCGGGCCCGTGCACGGGCGGCTTTCGCCCCGTTGGCCCGGCCGTCGGCGCGTAGTGCCAGTCCGCCCGAGACACGGGCGCATGCTTCCCCGCGTGCTAAAATTCCTCGTTTGAGTCCACTAATTCGCTAAGCCGCCGAGGCTCGGGCGTCGGGGCGCGCAACACGCGCCGGGCGCCGGTGCTGCGACGCAGGATCCGATCCGATGACAACCGGTTTTCTCCAGAAAATTTTTGGCAGCCGCAACCAGCGGCTCGTCAAGCAATACCAAAAGACCGTCACGACGATCAATGCGCTCGAAACGCAGATCGAGAAGCTGACGGACGACCAGTTGCGCGGCAAGACGGACGAATTCCGCCAGCGGGTCGCGGCCGGCGAGTCGCTCGACAAGCTGCTGCCCGAGGCTTTCGCGGTGTGTCGCGAGGCCAGCCGTCGCGTGCTGAAGATGCGGCACTTCGACGTGCAGATGATCGGCGGCATGGTGCTCCACTACGGCAAGATCGCGGAAATGCGCACCGGCGAGGGCAAGACGCTCGTCGCGACGCTGCCCGTGTACCTGAACGCGCTGGCAGGCCGCGGCGTGCACGTGGTGACCGTCAACGATTACCTCGCGCAGCGCGACGCCGAATGGATGGCGCGCCTCTACAACTTCCTCGGTCTGTCGGTCGGCATCAACCTGTCCGGCATGGAGCACGACCAGAAGCAGCAGGCCTACGCGGCGGACATCACGTACGGCACGAACAACGAATTCGGCTTCGACTACCTGCGCGACAACATGGTCTACGAGACCGACGCGCGCGTGCAGCGGGCACTGAACTTCGCGGTCGTCGACGAAGTGGACTCGATCCTGATCGACGAGGCACGCACGCCGCTGATCATTTCGGGCCAGGCTGAAGATCACACCGAGCTGTACGTGCGGATGAACGCACTGCCGCCGCTGCTCGAGCGCCAGATCGGTGAAGAGAAGGCTGACGGCACGGGCGTCGAGAAGCCGGGCGACTACACGCTCGACGAGAAGGCACGCCAGGTGTTCCTGACGGAATCGGGCCACGAAAAGGCCGAGCGCCTGCTCGCCGAATGGGGCCTGATCGGCGAGGGCGAGAGCCTGTACGCGCCGCAGAACATCACGCTGATGCACCACGTGTACGCGGCACTGCGCGCACACACGCTGTTCCACAAGGATCAGCACTACGTCGTGCAGAACGGCGAAGTGGTCATCGTCGACGAATTCACGGGCCGCCTGATGGCCGGCCGCCGCTGGTCGGACGGCCTGCACCAGGCGGTCGAGGCGAAGGAGCACGTGAAGATCCAGAGCGAGAACCAGACGCTCGCGTCGATCACGTTCCAGAACTACTTCCGGATGTACGCAAAGCTGGCCGGCATGACCGGTACCGCCGACACCGAAGCGTACGAATTCAACGAGATCTACGGCCTCGAGACGGTCGTGATCCCGACCAACCGTCCGCCGAAGCGGATCGACAAGCAGGACCAGATCTACAAGACGGCCAAGGAGCGCTATGACGCGGTGATCCGCGACATTCGCGACTGCTACGAGCGTGGCCAGCCGGTGCTGGTCGGCACGACGTCGATCGAGAACTCCGAACTGCTGTCGCACCTGCTGAAGCAGGCCGGGTTGCCGCACGAGGTGCTGAACGCGAAGCAGCACGAGCGCGAAGCGGCGATCGTCGCGGAAGCCGGCCGTCCGAAGCGCGTGACGATCGCGACCAACATGGCCGGTCGCGGTACCGACATCGTGCTCGGCGGCAATGCCGAGAAGCAGGCCGCGTTCATCGAAGCCGACGAAGCAATTCCCGCCGACGAAAAGGCGCGCCGCATCCAGCAGCTGCACGACGAGTGGGAAACGCTGCACGAGCAGGTAAAGGCCGCGGGCGGCCTGCACATCATCGGCACCGAGCGCCACGAATCGCGCCGGATCGACAACCAGCTGCGCGGCCGTGCGGGCCGTCAGGGCGATCCGGGCTCGTCGCGCTTCTACCTGTCGCTCGACGATCCGCTTCTGCGTATCTTCGCGGGCGACCGCGTGCGTTCGATCATGGATCGCCTGAAGATGCCGGAAGGCGAGGCGATCGAGGCCGGCATCGTCACGCGCTCGATCGAATCCGCGCAGCGCAAGGTCGAAGCGCGCAACTTCGACATCCGCAAGCAGCTGCTCGAATACGACGACGTGTCGAACGACCAGCGCAAGGTGATCTACCAGCAGCGTAACGAGCTGCTCGAAGCGCACGACATCACCGAGACGATCACCGCGATGCGTCATGGCGTGGTGACCGAAGTCGTCCGCCAGTTCGTGCCGGAAGGCAGCATCGAAGAGCAGTGGGACGTGCCCGAGCTCGAGGAAGCGCTGCGCAACGACTGGCAGCTCGACCTCGCGATCCAGGAAATGGTGAACGAGTCGTCGTCGATCACGGCCGAGGAGATCCTCGACGCGGTGATGACGGCCGCCGACGAGCAGTACGAGGCGAAGGTCGCGATGGTCGGCCGCGAATCGTTCAGCGCGTTCGAGCGCTCGGTGATGCTGCAGACGGTCGACCGCCTGTGGCGCGAGCACCTCGCTGCGCTCGACCACCTGCGCCAGGGCATCCACCTGCGCGGCTATGCGCAGAAGAATCCGAAGCAGGAATACAAGCGCGAAGCGTTCGAGCTGTTCGCCGCGATGCTCGAGGCGATCAAGCAGGAAGTCACGCGCGTCGTGATGAACGTGCAGATCCAGTCGCCGGAACAGCTCGAGCAAGCCGCCGAGCAGATCGAGGAGCGTGGCGGTCATCTCGAGAACGTCGAGTACCAGCACGCCGATTACGCGGAAGCCGGTGCGCCGGTGGCGAACGTCGCGGTTGCCGCGGCGGCCACCGCGACGGCCGACATGGTCGGCAGCGCGATGACGCACAGCGGCCCCGGCGGCGAAATGCCGAAGGTCGGCCGCAACGACCCGTGCCCGTGCGGCAGCGGCAAGAAGTACAAGCAGTGTCACGGGAAGCTGTCATGATCGACGGCGGCGCGCGTCACGCGTGCCGCTTCGTTCGCAGCTTCGAGTGAGTAATGTGAGTTGCGGCGGCCCGCGTGTGCGGCCGCCGGTTCTTCCAATCGATGCCGGCGCATGCCGGCATTTTCCATCCGGCAGGTGTGCCCCATGGCTGTCAATTTTCCGTCGATCGATCCCGCCCAACTGCATCCCGTCGCCGGCGTCACGCTCGGCTGGGCGGAAGCGAACATCCGCAAGCCGAATCGCAAGGACGTGCTGGTCATCTCCGTCGACGAAAGCGCGACGGTCGCGGGCGTATTCACCGAAAACCGTTTCTGCGCAGCGCCGGTCATCGTCTGCCGCGAGCACCTGGCGAAGGTGCGCGCAGGCGGCGCGGGCATTCGCGCGCTCGTCGTGAATACGGGCAATGCGAACGCGGGCACCGGCGAGCCGGGCCTCGTGAACGCACGCGAAACCTGCGCGGAACTCGCTCGCCTTGCGGGCATCGAGCCGGCGCAGGTGCTGCCGTTCTCGACCGGCGTGATCCTCGAGCCGCTGCCGATCGATCGCCTGAAGGCCGGGCTGCCGGCTGCGCTCGCGAACCGCAAGGCCGCGAACTGGTTTGACGCCGCGCAGGCGATTATGACGACGGACACGCTGCCGAAGGCCACGTCGCGCCAGGTGACGATCGACGGCCACACGGTCACGCTGACGGGCATCAGCAAGGGCGCGGGCATGATCAAGCCGAACATGGCGACGATGCTCGGCTTCCTCGCATTCGACGCGAACGTCGCACAGCCGGTGCTCGACACACTCGTGAAGGAAGTGGCCGACCGCTCGTTCAACTGCATCACGATCGACGGCGATACGTCGACGAACGACTCGTTCATCCTGATCGCGTCGGGCAAGAGCACGCTGCCGGCGATCACGTCGACCGATTCGCCGGCCTATGCGGCGCTGCGCGATGCGGTGACGGAAGTCGCGCAGGTGCTGTCGCAACTGATCGTGCGCGATGGCGAAGGCGCGACGAAATTCATGACGGTGCAGGTCGAAGGCGGCAAGAGTGTCGCGGAATGCCGCCAGATCGCTTATGCGATCGGCCATTCGCCGCTCGTGAAGACGGCCTTCTACGCATCCGACCCCAACCTCGGCCGGATTCTCGCGGCGATCGGCTATGCGGGCGTCGCGGATCTCGACGTCGACAAGATCGACCTCTATCTCGACGACGTGCTCGTCGCGAAGGCGGGCGGCCGCAACCCGGCCTACCAGGAAGAGGACGGCCAGCGCGTGATGAAGCAAAGCGAAATCACGATCCGCGTGCTGCTCGGCCGCGGCGACGCGCAGGCGACCATCTGGACGTGCGACCTGTCGCACGACTACGTGAGCATCAACGCGGATTACCGCTCCTGATCGGGAGTGCCCGAACGACATGGACAAGCTTGAACAGTTTCTGACGCGCGCCGAAGCACTGCTCGGCCGTCTCGAGGGGATGCTGCCGCCCGCGCCGGCATCGGTCGACTGGAATGCCGCCCACGCGTTCCGCTGGCGCAAGTGCCAGGGGCGCGGCTATCTGCAGCCGGTGCCGGCCGTTTCGTCGATCACGCTCGACGATCTGCACAACATCGATCGCCAGAAAGGGCTGATCGAACAGAACACGCGGCAGTTCGTGCAGCAGAAGCCGGCCAACAACGTGCTTCTGACCGGCGCGCGCGGTACCGGCAAGTCGTCGCTGATCAAGGCGTGCCTGAACGCGTACGCGCAGGACGGCCTGCGCCTGATCGAAGTCGACAAGGACGACCTGCACGATCTCGGCGACATCGTCGACCTGATCTCTCAGCGTCCCGAGCGCTTCATCGTGTTCTGTGACGACCTGTCGTTCGAGGAAGGCGAGTCGGGCTACAAGGCGCTGAAGGTTGCGCTCGACGGCTCGATCGCCGCGCAGTCGGACAACGTGCTGATCTATGCGACGTCGAACCGCCGCCATCTGCTGCCCGAGTACATGAGCGACAACGAGACGTACAAGCATCTCCCGGATGGCGAGATTCACCCCGGCGAAGTCGTCGAGGAAAAGATCTCGCTGTCGGAGCGCTTCGGTCTCTGGGTCAGCTTCTATCCGTTCAAGCAGGACGACTACCTCGACATCGTCGGGCACTGGCTGCGTCATTTCGGCTGCCCGGATGCGGAGATCGAATCCGCACGCGGCGACGCGCTTGTATGGGCGCTCGAGCGCGGCTCGCGGTCGGGGCGCGTCGCGTGGCAGTTTGCGCGTGACTGGTCGGGCCGCAAGGAGCAGGCATGAGCGCGGATCTCGCACAAGGCGCGGTGCGCGCACCCGATGGCCGCAAGGTGACGGAAGTCGCGGTCGGCGTGATGGTGCAGCCGGACGGTAGCTACCTGCTCGCGCAGCGGCTGCAAGGCAAGCCGTATGAGGGCTACTGGGAATTTCCGGGCGGCAAGCTGGAGGCCGGCGAAAGCGTCGAGGACGCGCTTGCGCGCGAACTGCACGAGGAGCTCGGCATCGAAGTCACGGCCAGCCATCGCTGGCACACGCTCGAGCACGATTATCCGCATGCGTACGTGCGGCTGTACTTCTGCAAGGTGACGGGCTGGACGGGCGAGCCGCACAGCAAGGAAGGGCAGGCGTTCGTGTGGCAACAGCTGCCGGTCGCGGTCGCGCCGCTGCTGCCGGCCGCGCTGCCGGTGCTCGAACTGCTCGAGAAGGAAGCCGCGTCGAACTGACGTCAAGATGGCCCACCGGAAAGGCGGGCCATATCACCAGCGGGCGGCGCCGCGCGCCGCTCAGCTGTCTCGACGGCCTTCCGTGCCGTCTTCTTCCGACGAGGGGCCCTCGTCGGAGGATCCACCGATCCGGTACTTTTCCGCGGCCCATGCGCCGAGGTCGAGCTGCTTGCAGCGCGCCGAGCAGAACGGGCGGAACTGATTTTCGGGTGTCCAGCGCACTGCGGCGCCGCACGACGGGCATTTCACAACGGTAGTCATACGAAAGCGATCCGGCCTGCGGCCGTTACAGATTGCACAGTGTCAGATGGAACGGCACGTCGATGTCCACCGCGCGCGGCCGCACATCGCCGTCCTGCACGGTGAACCGTACCCACAACATGTATTTGTTCGCGCTCGCTTCGGGAATGACGCGCAGCTCCGGCGGTACGCGCACCTGCATCAATTGGTACGTGCGGCCGGACAGCATCTGCTGGTAGCTGCCCTGCATCGCCATGACCTTCGACGCCTGACCCGATTCGCGTGCGAGGCGTAGCACGATCGTCACGGCGTCGCGCAGCGGCAGCATCGGCAGGATCCACTTCGCGATGTCGTGACGCCGCTGCTCGGCGGGCCACTGCTGCCATGCGTAGTACGACGGCAGGTCGAACTTGCACGTGCCGCCGGGGATCACCGCACGGCTGCGGATGCTGGCGAGCCACTCGTTGTCGACGAGGTGCTGCCCGGTCTTGCCCTGCATCTGCGCGAGATTTGCGAGCGTCTGCTCGATTTCGCCGAGCACGGCTTCGAGCGCGTTCTGCTCGATGCCCGGATTGCCGCGAAAGGGGGCGAGCGTCTGGCGTTGACGTTCGAGCTCCTTCATCAGATCCGATTTCAGGTCCGCGCGGCCCGTTACCTCGGCGATTTCGAACAGCGTCGTCAGCGCGACGTGGTGTTCACGCGGGTCCTCCTGAGCCAAAAAGAACGCGAAGCGCTCGAAGAGATCTTCGAGGCGCAACAGCGTGCGAATTCGCTCGTTGAACGGATACTCGTAAAGAATCAAGCGCGCTCGCCTCTTGGGTAGGAATTGAAACAATGCAGGACATTCTAATGCCCACTCTCTACCCTAGCAACGCGCCAATTTCGTACACCATCACGATTGGGCGCGAGGTTCAGCGCGCGGCGGCCGCAAACCCGAGATAGCGTTGGTGCAGTGCATCGACTTGCGCGGCGAGCGCGTCGGGTGTCGTCGCGTCGTTGACGATCACGTCGTCGGCCGCCGCGAGACGGGCTTCGCGCGTTGCCTGTTTCGCGATGATCGCTTCGACCTGCTCGCGCGTGAAGCCGTTGCGCCGCATCACGCGTGCTATCTGCGTTTCGACCGGGCAATCGACGACGAGCACGCGATTGCTGCGCGTCTTCCAGTTGCCTGACTCGACGAGCAGCGGCACGACGAACATCACGTACGGGCCCGGCGCTTCGCGCGCTTCGCGATCGGTCTCTGCACGGATCAGCGGGTGCGTGATCGCTTCGAGGCGGCGGAGCGCGGCGTCGTCGCTGAAGATCAGTGTGCGCATCTTCGCGCGATCAAGCGAGCCGTCGGCGGCAACGAAGCCGCGACCGAATGCCTGTTCGATCGCGGGCATCGCGAGGCCGCCCGGTGCGGTAATGCGATGGGCGATCAGATCGGTATCGACCAGCGCCGCACCGCGGGCGCCGAACAGGTCGGCGACGGTCGTCTTGCCGCTGCCGATGCCGCCGGTGAGTCCGATTGCGAACATGTCAGCCTCCGAGCGCCGAATAGAAAGGGGTGCCGAAAAACAGCGTCGCGACGCCACCTGCCGCGAGGAACGGGCCGAACGGAATCGGCTCCTCGAAGCGCATGCGGCCGCGCCAGGTCGCAATGAGCCCGACGATCGCACCCGTCACCGCGGCGAACAGCACCACTTGCGGCAATGCGGCCCAGCCCATCCATGCGCCGAGCGCGGCGAGCAGCTTCAGGTCGCCGAAACCGATGCCCTCGATGCCGCGCAGCCATTTGAACAGCCAGTAGATCGACCACAGGAACAGGTAGCCGGCCATAGCCCCGATCACGGCCGAGCGCAGCGATGTGAACGTGCCACCGAGGTTCAACACGAGCCCGGCCCAGAGGAGCGGCAGCGTCATCGAGTCGGGCAGGTAGCCGGTCCGGATATCTATCGCGCTCATCGCGAGCAGCGCGGCGCACAGCGCGAACGCGGCAAGCGCGGCGACGGTCGGGCCGAATGCCGCGAGCGAGCCGGCGGCGAGCAGCGCGCACGCGAGCTCGACGAGCGGATAGCGGATGCCGATCGCGTGGCCGCAGCGCCGGCAGCGCCCGCGCAGCATCAGGTAGCTGACGAGCGGGATGTTTTCCCATGCGCGCAGCACGTGGCCGCAATGCGGGCAGGCGCTGCGCGGGCGCCACAGATCGTAGCGCGGCGGGTAGCCGTCGTCGGGCGGGGCGCTCGCGTTGCCGGTCGCTTCATCGATCTCGGCCTGCCACGCGCGCTGCATCATCACGGGCAGCCGGTGCACGACCACGTTCAGGAAGCTGCCGATGCAAAGGCCGATGACGACCGCGAACGCATACTGCAGCGCGGGCGGCAGCATCGCCAGCGCGAGCAGCGTGCTCTCGGGCGAATCGGGAACGGCGGACAGGGGCGCTGGCGTCATGAGGCTCAAGGTTCGGACTAAAAGGCGACAGAATCGGTTGCGATGCTACACCACGTTGCCGAGCTGAAGGATGGGCAGGTACATCGCGATCACGAGGCCGCCGACGAGTGCGCCCAGTACGATCACGATCAACGGTTCGCCGAGCGCGGCGAGTGCGTCGAGACGCGCGTCGAGCTGGCGTTCGCACAACGCGGCGATGTCGGCGAGCATCGTGTGGAGCGCCCCCGTCTCCTCGGCGACGGCGATCGGCTGCACGACGTCGTCCGGAAAGCAACCGGCCGACTGCATCGCATCGGCGAGACGCGCGCCGCGCAGCACGCGGGCTGCGATGTGCGCGGTGGCGTGCTCGAACACCGGATGGCCGGCGGTGCGCTCGAGTGTGGCAAAGGCGTCGGCGAGCGGCACGCCGGCGCCGAGCAGCGTCGCAAGCGAGCGGCACCAGCGTGCGGCTGCGTACCGGCTGAGCGCACCACCCGCGAGCGGCGCGTGCAGCAGGTGCCGCGCGACAGCGTGGCGCAGCGGTGCCGACCGCCGCAGCGCGTGATGTGCAGCCAGCCCGGCTGCTGCCATACCGGCAGCGAGCACACCGCCCCACGCCGACAGCGCGGAGGACAGCGCGAGCAGCGCGCGAGTCGGCGCCGGCAGTGCGGCGCCAAAACCGTCGAAGATCTGGCGGAACGTCGGTACCACCCACACCATCAACGCCGCCGAGATCGTGAGCCCGAACAGGATGACGGCCGCAGGATAGGTGAGCGCGGCGCGCAGCTTGCGCCACTGCGCGTCGGTGCGCTCGCGGTGTTCCGCAAGCCGTGTCAGCACGATGCCGAGCGAGCCGGACGCTTCGCCGACCTCGATCAACTGGCGATACAGCGTGCCGAACTGGGATGGATAGCGTGCGAGTGCCTCGGCGAAGTGCCGGCCGCCGACGATCTCGCGGGCGAGACCGGCGGCGATGCGCGGCAGGCCGTCGTGAGGTCGCGTACGCGCGAGCATCTCGAGCGACGGCGCGAGCGGCAATCCGGCCTGCAGCAGGCTTGCGAGCTGGCGCGTGAAGCGCGTGACGTCCCGCGCGCTGGCCGTTGGCGCCCGGGCCGGCCCGCGGACGTCGAGCGACAGCACGGCGATGCCGTCGCGTGCGAGCGCGGCACGTGCGCTCGCGGCGTCGAATGCGATGACGGTCCCGCGGCGCGACGTGCCGTCGCGACGGCGGCCGCGCCACGCGAAGCGGGTTTCGCGCGGCGGCGTGCGCATGCTCATGCCGCAGGTGTCGCGGCGAGCGCTTCCGCGATGCTGGTCGTGCCGTCGTGGACGCGCGCGAGCGCCGCGTCGCGCAGACTGCGCACGCCTTCGGCCGCCACGCATTGCGCGAGTTCGCCGACACTCGCCCGTGCGACGATGCGTTCCGCCAGCCCCGGCGATACCGGCATGGTCTGATGCAGGCCGACACGGCCGCGATAACCGATGCCGTAGCAGGCCGGACAGCCTCGCGCGACGAACGGCCGCCATCCGGCTGCGAGGGCAGCCGGGTCGCAGCCGGTTTCGCGCAGGACGGGCACCGGTGCGTCCGAGTGCACGCGGCAGGCGGTGCACAGCCGCCGGACGAGGCGTTGCGCGGTGACGAGGTGCAGTGCGGCCGCGAGGTTGTACGGTGCGACGCCGATGTCGAGCAGCCGCGCGACGGCGGCCGGCGCGTCGTTCGTGTGTAGCGTCGACAGCACGAGATGGCCGGTCTGCGCGGCCTTGATCGCGACGTCGGCTGTCTCCGCATCGCGAATCTCGCCGACCATGATGATGTCCGGATCCTGCCGCAGCAGCGCGCGCAGTGCCGTCGCGAACGTAAGCCCCGCTTTTTCGGCGACACCGACCTGGCTGATGCCGTCGAGCTGAATCTCGGCGGGATCCTCGACCGTGCAGACGTTGTGCGCGTCGCGATCGAGCATCTGCAGCGCGCAGTAGAGCGACAGCGTCTTGCCGCTGCCGGTGGGGCCGGTGACGAGCACGAGGCCATGCGGTGCGCGTATCGCGGCCTCCATCGCGGCCGCCTGCTGCGCGTCGAAGCCGAGGCGTGCGAGCGTGAGGTCGGGTGGCATGGTTTCGAGCCGTCGCAGCACCAGCTTTTCACCGAACAACGTGGGCAGTGAGCTGACCCGGTAGTCGCCGCGCGTACCGCCGTCGATCGCGATGCGCAGCCTGCCGTCCTGCGGGAGCCGCCGCTCGGCGATGTCCATGCGCGCGAGCACCTTGATTCGTGTGACGAGCGCGTCGCGCAGATGCAGGGGCGGCCGCGCATGTTCATGCAGCACGCCGTCGATGCGCAGGCGGATGCGCCAGCCGGCTTCGAATGGTTCGACGTGGATGTCGGATGCGTCGCGCACGCGTGCCGCGTGAAGCGTGTCCGTCAGCAGCCGCACGGCTGGCGCATCGTCGAGCTGGGCCGCGTCGAGCGCGCGCGATGCGGTGGCGGGCGACACATCGGAGTGAGCGGGCGGCGGCTGCGTGCGCAGCGGCGCCCCGGGAGGAGGGAAATGCATGTGAGCCGGCACGCTGGCCGCCTGTTGACCGTGACCAGCAGATGGTCGCGCGTCGCGGGCGGCGCCGGCAGTCAGCCGTTCGGCTAGCGCGAGGTGACGCGTGCGGTGCGCGAACCGCGCGGCTTGAAGAGCTTGACGGTGCGCACGGCCTGATCGTCGCTGCGCATCACTTCAAGCATCACGTCACCGATTTTCAGGCACACGTCGTCTTCCGGAATTTCCTCGAGGATTTCGAGCACCAGGCCGTTCAGCGTCTTCGGCCCGTCGGTCGGCAGCTTCAGGTGCAGCCAGCGATTCAGTTCGCGCAGCGGCATGCTTGCCGAGACGATGCATTCGCCGTTGTCGTCCCAGCCGCCCTTGCGTTCGCTGCGCGGCATCGACGTGGTGAATTCGCCGATCAGCTCCTCGATGATGTCTTCGGGCGTGACGAGCCCTTCGAGCTCGCCGTACTCGTTGACGACGAGCGCGGTCCGCTGCCGCGTTTCCTGGAAAAACTGGAGCTGCTGAACCACCGGCGTGCCGGACGGCACGTAGTACGGTTCGGCGAGCAGCGTGCGCAGCGTCTCGCGGTCGAACTCCTGGTTGTGCAGCGCGGTCAGCGTCTTGCGGACGTGCAGCACGCCGAGCACCTTGTCGATGTCGCCTTCGTAGACGACGAGCCGGTTGTGATAGCAGGTTTCGAGCTGGTGCAGGACGTCGTCGAGCGGTGCATAGAAGTTGAGCGACTCGATCTGGCGGCGCGGCACCATCACGTCGTCGACCGTGATGTTCTCGAGGTCGAACAGGTTGAGCAGGATGCTGCGGTGCTTGGTCGGCATGAAACTGCTCGACTCGAGCACGATGGCCCGCAGCTCGTCGGCCGACATCCGCTGGTCGCGACCCTTCGCCGTATTGATGCGCAGCACGCGCAGCACGCCGTGCGCGAGTGCGTTGACGAACCAGACGACCGGCTTGAACACGCGCATCAGCGGCGCGATCACGAGGCTCGCAGGCAGCGCGATGCGTTCAGGGAACGTCGCGCCGACGATCTTCGGCGCGATTTCGGCGAACACGATGATCAGGAACGCGACGATACCGGTCGCGATCGACAGCGCGACGTTGTTGCGGCCGAACGTATGCAGCGCGAGCGATGTCGTCAGGACCGGGATGATCGTGTTGAACAGGTTGTTGCCGATCAGGATCACGCTGAGCAGCAGATCAGTGCGCGTGAGCAGGCCTTGCGTGGTTTTCGCGCCGAGTGCGCCCTGGCTGGCGAGATGCTTCAGCCGATGGCGGTTGAGCGCCATCATCGCGGTCTCGGAAATCGAAAAGAAGCTGGAACAGAGGAGAAGCAGGAAGACGGCGCCGATTTGCGCCCATAAGGGAATTTGGTCCACGCGTCGGAAGGGCAGTGAGGGACAGGGATGGAAGGAATATAGCAGAGGCCGGCGACCGCGATGTGTCGTGCGCGACACGAGGGGCCTGCGGCGACCGGGCAAAAAAAAACCGTGCACGGAGTGCACGGTTTTTTACAAATCTGGTCGGGGTGAGAGGATTCGAACCTCCGGCCTCTACGTCCCGAACGTAGCGCTCTACCAGGCTAAGCTACACCCCGATTTGGACTCTTCCGATTTCGCCGTCTTCTTCAAGACCGCTGCGTCGTCAAGCAAGAATGTAACTATAACGACGTTTCTTTAAAAAGGGAAGACCTTGGAGAGAAAATTTTTCGAGACAGGTGATTTTCCCGTGTCGAACGTACGTCGCAGCCAGGGCGGCGACGTACGACATGCACTTACGACTGCCGCGACGTCGAGTACGAGCACAACGCGAGCAGGCTTTCCTTGTATACCGAATCGGGGAACGCAGCGATCGCAGCCGCCGCAGCCTGCGCTTCCTGGCGTGCGCATTCGAGCGTGTGGTCCAGTGCGCCCGAGCGCGTGATCGCTTCGAAAATCGTGTCGAAGCGATCGGTGCCGCCCTGTTCGATCGCCTCGCGTGCCAGCGCCGACTGTTCGGGCGTGCCGCGTTCGATCAGATAGATGAGCGGCAGCGTCGGCTTGCCTTCGCGAAGGTCGTCGCCGGCGTTCTTGCCCATCGCCTCGACGGTGCCCGCGTAGTCGAGCCAGTCGTCCATGATCTGGAATGCAGTGCCGATCCGGCGGCCGTATTCGGCGGCGGCAGCCTCGGTCGGCGCATCGGCGCCTGCGAGCACCGCGCCCAGGCGTGCCGACGCCTCGAACAGCTTGGCCGTCTTGTAGCGGATCACCTGCATGTAGCGCGTTTCGTCGACGTCCGCGTCGTGCATGTTGAGGAGCTGCAGCACCTCGCCTTCGGAAATGATCGTCGTCGCTTCGGACAGGATCTCCATCACGCGCATCTTGCCGACGCCGACCATCATCTCGAACGAGCGCGAATAGAGGTAGTCGCCTACCAGCACGCTCGCCGCATTGCCGAACAGCGCATTGGCGGTCTGGCGGCCGCGGCGCAACTCGGATTCGTCGACGACGTCGTCATGCAGCAGCGTAGCCGTGTGGATGAACTCGACGACGGCGGCCAGCACGTGCCGCTGGTGCGACGTCTCGCCGAGTGCGCCGGCGACGAGCAGCAGCAATGCCGGACGCAGCCGCTTGCCGCCCGCGCCGATGATGTACTCGGCGATCTGGTTGATCAGCAGCACATCGGACGCGAGGCTTTGCCGGATAACGCGATTCACCTGCTCCATGTCACTGGTGATCGGAGCGAGCAGATGGGCGGCGCTGAGGGTGGGGGAGGCGGTGGACGACGACATGATGATGGAATTGGGTGATGCGGCGGATTATAAGTCGAATCCGAGATATCCCGGTCTGTGACACGTGCCGCAGCCTCGAATTTGGCCGTTTGGCCGAGGCCCGCTCGCGGCAATCGTCAATGGGTTTTGACTTCGGTGCTAACCCCATGTATAATCACGTGTTTTCCGCGCGTGGTGTGCGGAAAATTTGGATCCAGAGTGAGGTTCTCAATGTACGCGGTCATAAAAACCGGCGGCAAGCAATACAAAGTTGCCGTTGGCGAAAAACTCAAAGTAGAACAGATACCGGCTGACATTGACGCTGAAATCACGCTCGACCAGGTTCTCGCAGTGGGCGAAGGCGAATCGATTAAGTTCGGTACGCCGCTGGTCAGTGGGGCTTCCGTCAAGGCCACCGTTGTGTCGCACGGTCGTCATGCCAAGGTCACCATCTTCAAGATGCGTCGCCGGAAGCACTACCAAAAGCACGGCGGCCACCGCCAGAACTACACTGAGCTGCGCATCGACGCGATCAACGCGTAAGCGCCTCGGTAAAGGAGCAATCAGATGGCACACAAAAAGGCAGGCGGCTCTTCCCGGAACGGCCGCGACTCCGAGTCGAAACGTCTCGGCGTGAAAGTGTACGGCGGCCAGGCAATCAATGCCGGCGGCATCATCGTGCGTCAGCGCGGTACGCGTATGCACGCAGGCGAGAACGTCGGCATGGGCAAGGATCACACCCTGTTCGCGTTGGTCGACGGTCACGTCAAGTTCGCGACGAAGGGCGCGGACAAGAAGCATCTGGTCATCGTTGTCCCGGCGGCTGCCTAAGTTCAGGCACCCACGGGCTTCGTAGCCGAAAGGCCCCGCAGTCTTCGCGGGGCCTTTTTTTATTTGGTCGCCGGGCGCGTGTGCGTTCGGCGACCATCGCGCAACCGGCGTACGATCGGCCGAATGGCAGATTGTTCAAGCGCGCCGGCGCGCGGCACAATAGCGGAAATACTGGGCGGAGTGACGAATGAAGTTCATTGACGAAGCACGAATCGAAGTCATCGCCGGAGACGGAGGCGATGGCAGTGCGTCGATGCGCCGCGAGAAATTCGTCCCGTTCGGCGGGCCGGACGGCGGCGACGGCGGCCGGGGCGGTAGCGTATACGCGATCGCCGACCGCAACATCAACACGCTGATCGACTACCGTTACGCGAAGAAGCATCTGGCGCGCAACGGCGAAAACGGGCGCGGCTCGGATTGCTACGGCAAGGGCGGCGACGATGTCACGCTGCGCATGCCGGTCGGCACGATCATCAGCGACATGGATACCGGCGAGCTGATCGCCGACCTGACCGAGCACGACCAGCAGGTGATGCTTGCGCAGGGCGGCTCCGGCGGGCTCGGCAACCTGCATTTCAAGTCGAGCACGAACCGCGCACCGCGGCAGAAGACGGACGGCAAGCCCGGCGAGCGTCGCATGCTGAAGCTCGAACTGAAGGTGCTCGCCGATGTCGGCCTGCTCGGCATGCCGAACGCGGGCAAGTCGACGTTCATTTCGTCGGTGTCGAACGCGAGGCCGAAGATTGCCGACTACCCGTTCACGACGCTTGCGCCGAATCTCGGCGTGGTGCGTGTCGGCCCGAGCAAGAGCTTCGTGATCGCGGACATCCCGGGGCTGATCGAGGGCGCCGCCGAAGGCGCGGGCCTCGGCCACCAGTTCCTGCGCCACCTGCAGCGCACCGGCGTGCTGCTGCATCTGGTCGATCTCGCACCGTTCGACGAAAGCGTCGATCCGGTTGCGGAAGCGACGGCGATCGTCGGCGAGCTGCGCAAGTATGACGAGGCACTCTACGAGAAGCCGCGCTGGCTCGTGCTCAACAAGCTCGACATGGTGCCGGAAGACGAGCGCAAGGCGCGCGTCGCGGATTTCCTCGAGCGCTTCGAGTGGGATGGCCCCGTGTTCGAGATCTCGGCACTGACGGGCCAGGGCTGTGAAGCGCTGTGCTACGCGATCTACGACTACCTCGCTGAACATTCGGACGCGCATCGTGCGGCGGAGGCGGAAGATCTCGCGGCGGACGTGCGTTTCCGCGACGAGCCGCCTGCCAAGGGCGGTGCGGCGCCGGGCGACGACGCCTGAGCGATTCCGGAACGCGCCGGGCGTGCCGCCCGGCGTCGGCGTTCAATCGCGCCCCGGCCGGGCAGGCAGCAGATACAGGAGACAGTGCAGGATGCGTTCGATCATCGCGGATTCGAAGCGATTGGTGGTGAAGGTGGGCTCCAGCCTCGTGACCAACGACGGCAAGGGGCTCGATCATGCAGCAATCGGCCGTTGGGCGGCTCAGATCGCCGCACTGCGCGCCCAGGGCAAGGAAGTCGTGCTCGTCAGTTCGGGCGCGATTGCCGAAGGGATGCAGCGGCTCGGCTGGAGCAAGCGGCCGCGGGAAATCGACGAGTTGCAGGCTGCCGCCGCAGTCGGCCAGATGGGGCTCGCGCAGGTCTATGAGAGCCGCTTCACCGAGCACGACATCCGCACCGCGCAGATCCTGCTGACGCATGCCGACCTGGCGGACCGCGAGCGTTACCTGAATGCACGTTCGACGATGCTGACGCTGTTGCGGCTCGGCGTCGTGCCGATCATCAACGAGAACGACACGGTCGTCACCGACGAAATCAAGTTCGGCGACAACGACACGCTCGGCGCGCTCGTTGCAAACCTGATCGAAGGCGATGCACTGATCATCCTGACCGACCAGTCGGGGCTGTTCACCGCCGATCCGCGCAAGGATCCGAATGCGACGCTCGTTGCAGAAGCCAATGCAGGCGCGCCGGAACTCGAGGCGATGGCCGGCGGCGCGGGCTCGAGCCTCGGCCGCGGCGGGATGCTGACGAAAATCCTCGCGGCGAAGCGCGCGGCACACAGCGGCGCGAACACCGTGATCGCGAGCGGCCGGGAGACCGACGTGCTCGTGCGTCTGGCGGCTGGCGAAGCGATCGGCACGCAACTGATCGCACGTACCGCGCGGATGGCGGCGCGCAAGCAGTGGATGGCCGACCATCTTCAGGTGCGCGGCCATGTCGTGATCGACGCGGGCGCGGTCGAGAAGCTGACGGCCGGCGGCAAGAGCCTGCTGCCGATCGGCGTGATCGACGTGCAGGGCGCGTTTGCGCGGGGTGAAGTCATCGCGTGTGTCGGCCCCGACGGGCGCGAAGTGGCGCGTGGGCTCACGAACTACAGCAGTGCGGAGACGAAACTGATTCACCGCAAACCGAGCGGCGAGATCGAATCCGTGCTCGGCTACATGCTGGAGCCCGAGTTGATCCATCGCGACAACCTGGTGCTGGTGTGACCATACGTGCCGGTTCCGGCCGTCAAATGAAAAAGCCCGCGTGATGCGGGCTTTTTTCATGCGGCGGACCGGGGCGCGGCGGGTGCCGCGCGCGGTCAGCGCAACTGGCTCATCGCGGTGCGGTGAAACCGGATGTTTTCCAGGATCTGCTGGGTCGTGCCCTGCGGCATCTTGTTCGAGCAGAAGTAGTCCTGATAGAGCGCCGAGTGGTAGGCATTCAGCTCGCCGTTCTCGATGCGCCGCCAGTCGTTCTCGACGGTGCGATCCCAGCCGTCGTGTTCCGAATTCAGGCCGGCATACTGGCGCCATTCGTAGGTGTCGCAGCGGATACCTTCGTAGTTCACGTTGCGCGCGCCGGCCGGGCTCGTGATGACGACCGCGTAGCGCACGACGCCATCGGTGCCGACGGCGAGCGACTTCGCATCGACGAAGAACTTGAGCGGCGTGTTCTGCGATACGTTGAACGGCAGCAGGTCGCCCGTTTGCGGCAGCGGCGGCAGCGAGTCGACCGCGTTTTCCTTCCAGGTGCCCTGGCGGTCCAGCAGATACACGAACTCGCTGTCATCCTTGTTGGTGGGCGTCTTCGAATTCGCGCAGCCTGCCAGCGTGGCCACCGCGGCAATCGATGCGAGCGCGAGAGCAATCGCTTTCAATATGCATTCCTCGTAAAAAAAGGGCGCGACACCAAGGTCGCGCCCGGTCATGCAGTTCGATTCGTCATTTGCCGACGATCACGTGGGGCGGCATCTCGTCGAGCGTGCTCGCTTCCACTTCGATCTCCGAACAGACTACCGATGTGTCGACAATCGTCAGCGTCTGCTGGGCCTGTACGCCAATGACGCGCGGATAGCGCGACAGACGCGGCCCGCGCGGCTTCTCGGCTCGCTGCGCCGGGCGGCGCAGGAAGCGCGACAGTTCCGTCAGCGCCAACTGATAGACATCCCGCTTGAACTCGATCACCGCATCGAGCGGCACCCAGTACTCGTTCCAGCGCCACGCATCGAACTCCGGGTGGTCGGTCGCGCGCAAGCAAATGTCGCAATCGCGTCCAACCATCCGCAGCAGGAACCAGATCTGCTTCTGGCCGCGGTAATGACCGCGTACTTCGCGTTTAATGAACTTGTCAGGCACCTCATAACGCAACCAGTCGCGAGTGCGGCCGATTATCTTGACGTGTTCCGGATGCAGGCCCGTTTCCTCGTGCAGTTCCCGGTACATCGCCTGCATGGGGGTCTCGCCGTACTTGATCCCACCTTGAGGAAACTGCCAGGAATGCTCGCGGAGCCGCTTGCCCCAAAACACCTCGTTGCGCGCGTTCAAGAGGATGATGCCGACGTTCGGGCGAAAGCCTTCACGATCCAGCATACAACCACCTTCGAATCCTTTAAAATTGCTTTGATTATAAACAGATAACGGGCGCTGCGCACCGTGACGGAGCGAATCCGCGCGGGGTACACCGGCTGAATTGTCCCTGATTAGTCTGCTACGTCATCTGCGCCATCGTCGTTCGTCGCGCGCAGCTTTTTCACCTTGAAACTTTTTCGGGCGCCCCGCCTGGGGGCGCCGTTTTTGGAACCGTCCGCATGAAAGCTTCCCGTTTCTTTATCGGCACCCTGAAAGAAGCACCCGCCGACGCAGAGATCGTCAGCCACAAGCTGATGGTGCGCGCCGGCATGATCCGTCGCGTCGCCGGCGGCATCTATAACTACCTGCCGGTCGGCCTGCGTTCGATTCGCAAGGTCGAGGCGATCGTGCGCGAGGAAATGAACCGGGCGGGCGGCATCGAGCTGCTGATGCCGGCCGTGCAACCCGCCGAGCTGTGGCAGGAATCGGGCCGCTGGGAGCAGTACGGCCCCGAGCTGCTGCGCTTCAAGGACCGCAAGGACAACGACTTCGTGATCGGGCCGACGCACGAGGAAGTCATCACCGACATCGCGCGCAACCAGATCAAGAGCTACCGGCAGATGCCGGTGAACTTCTACCAGATCCAGACGAAGTTCCGCGACGAGATCCGTCCGCGCTTCGGCGTGATGCGCGGCCGCGAATTCATCATGAAGGACGCGTACTCGTTCGACAAGGATGCGGCCGGCCTGAACGAGTCGTATCGCAAGATGTACGACGCGTACGTGCGCATCTTCACGCGCCTCGGCCTGGAGTTCCGCGCGGTCGCGGCCGACAGCGGCTCGATCGGCGGCAACTTCTCGCACGAATTCCACGTGATCGCCGACACCGGTGAAGACGCGATCGCGTACTGCCCGACGTCCGAATTCGCGGCGAACATCGAAGCGGCTGAAGCGCTGCCGCTGATCGCCGAACGCGCAGCGCCGGCCGAAGCGATGGAGAAGGTCGCGACGCCCGGCAAGGCGAAGTGCGAAGCCGTCGCCGAACTGCTGGCCATTCCGCTCGAGCGCACGATCAAGTCGATCGTGCTCGCGACCGACAACGAAGGCGCCGAGCCGACCATCTGGCTCGTGATGCTGCGCGGTGATCACGACCTGAACGAGATCAAGGTGTCGAAGCTGCCGGGCCTGAAGGACCACCGCTTCGCGACCGAGCAGGAAATCGTCGAGTGGTTCGGCACGCCGCCGGGCTATCTCGGCCCGGTCGGCACGAAGAAGCCCGTGAAGGTGATCGCGGACCGCACGGTCGCGAACATGAGCGACTTCGTCGTCGGCGCGAACGAGGTCGATTACCACATCGCGGGCGTGAACTGGGGCCGCGACCTGCCCGAGCCGGACGTCGCCGACGTGCGCAACGTGAAGAAGGGCGACCCGTCGCCGGACGGCAAGGGCGTGATCGACATCTGCCGCGGCATCGAAGTCGGCCACGTGTTCCAGCTCGGCACCAAGTACTCGGAAGCGATGGGTGCGACGTTCCTCGACGAGTCGGGCAAGCCGCAGCCGATGCTGATGGGCTGCTACGGCGTCGGCGTCACGCGTATTCTCGGCGCGGCGATCGAGCAGAACTTCGACGACAAGGGCATCATCTGGCCCGAGTCGATCGCGCCGTTCGAAGTCGTGCTGTGCCCGATGGGCTATGACCGCAGCGAAATGGTGCGCGAGACCGCCGACAAGCTGTACGCGGAACTCGTCGCAGCCGGCATCGACGTGATCCTCGACGATCGCGGTGAGCGCCCGGGCGTGATGTTCGCCGACTGGGAGCTGATCGGCGTGCCGCATCGCCTCGTGATCGGCGAGCGCGGCCTGAAGGAAGGCAAGATCGAGTATCAGGGCCGCCGCGACGCCGAAGCGACGCTGCTGCCGGCCGACGCGGCTGCGGCGACGGTCGCGGAGAAGATCCGCGCCGCGCTCGCGCGCTAAGCGCACCGACCGGGGAACGCGGTGGAATACACCTTCCTGTCGGCCACCGTGCTCCTGGTGCTGATTACCGATCCGCTCGGCAACATCCCGCTGTTCATTTCGGCGATGCGGGATGTGCCGCGCGAGCGGCGCGTGAAGCTGATCCTGCGTGAAGTGGGGATCGCATTCGTGATCCTGCTGTTCTTCATGCTGGTCGGCGACCGCTTCCTGCGGATGATGAGCCTCACCGACCTGTCGCTGCGGCTCGGCGGCGGGATCGTGCTGTTCCTGATCGCGCTGCGGATGATCTTTCCGCATCCGGACGGCGCGCTCGGCAACGATCCGCGCGCGGGCGGCGAGCCGTTCATCGTGCCGCTCGCGATTCCGGCGCTCGCCGGGCCGTCCGCGCTCGCGACGGTGATGCTGCTGACGTCGCAGGGGCCCGGCAAGATGCTTGAGTGGGTCGGCGCGCTGACGGTCACGATGATCGTCTGCGCGGTGACGCTGGTGCTGGCCGAGCGGATCCAGCAATGGATCGGCGAGCGGACCGTCGCGGCGTTCGAGCGGTTGATGGGCCTCGTGCTCGTCGCGATTTCGGTCGAGATGATGCTGGGCGGCGTCCGCGCGTTCGTGCACCAGCTGTAGGGCGACGCGGCGCGCACTCAAGACGCCCACGAAAAAAAGCGGCGCTCCGGGAAACCGGGGCGCCGCTTTCTATTTATATAGTGCGGAGGAGCGGGGCGCTCAGACGTTCGTGGTCAGCGCGCGGATCGTCGGCAGGTTGCGCCAGTAGCCCTTCGCATCCATCCCGCAGCCGAACACGTAGCGGTCGGGCACCGGGAAGCCGCAGAAGTCGGGGTGCAGCGGCTTTGCCTTCGTGAGTGTCTTCTCGCACAGCACGGCCGACATGAAGCGCTGCGCACCCATGTCGAGGATCCGGTCGCGGATCGCCGCCATCGTCTCGCCTTCGTCGAGGATGTCGTCGAGCACGAGCACGATCCGGTCCTTCACCGATTCGCGCGGCGCGACGCGCCAGTGCATTTCCGGGCTGCCCTGCGTCGTATTGCGATAGCGGGTCAGGTGGATGTAGTCGAATTCCAGCGGGAAATCGAGATGCGGCAGCAGCATCCCGGTAAACACCGCGGCGCCGCCCATCACCGAGAGAACGAGCGGGAACGCATCGCCGATCTCGGCGCGGATCGCGTCGGCCATCCGGGAGATCGACGCATTGACGGCGTCGGCCGAGACGATCTCTTCGGAGTGGTTGAAAATGTGGAGGGCTTCTTCGCGGTTCATGTGTTCTGGCGGGCAGTCGGTATACAAATAAGAATGAAGCAGAACGGACGGCGCGCGCTACAGCAAAAACCCGCGCGCCGGCCGATGGGCGGAATCAGCGCATGCCGGGCATCATGCCCTTCAGGCCGCGCATCATCTTCTGCATGTTGCCGCCCTTCAGCTTCTTCATCATCGTACGCATCTGGTCGTACTGGTTCAGCATCCGGTTGACTTCCTGCACCGGCACGCCCGCGCCGGCTGCAATGCGGCGCTTGCGCGTCGCCTTGATGATCTCGGGTTTCGCGCGCTCGGCCGGCGTCATCGAGCTGATGATGCCCTCCATCCGGCGGATCGACTTCTCGGCCTGGCCCATGTCGGCGCCGGCCGCCGCCTGCTGGAACTGCGCAGGCAGCTTGTCCATCAGCGACGACAGGCCGCCCATGTTCTTCATCTGCGAGATTTGCGCGCGGAAATCGTTCAGGTCGAAGTCACCGCCTTTCTTGACCTTGTCGGCGAGTTTCTGCGCGGCCTGCACGTCGACGCCGCGCTGCGCCTCCTCGACGAGCGCGAGGATGTCGCCCATGCCGAGGATCCGGTTCGCCATCCGGTCGGGGTGGAACACCTCGAGGCCGTCGAGCTTCTCGGCGACACCGACGAACTTGATCGGCTTGCCCGTGACGTGACGCACCGACAGCGCGGCACCGCCGCGCGAGTCGCCGTCGAGCTTGGTCAGCACGACGCCGGTGAGCGGCAGCGTGTCGTTGAACGCCTTCGCGGTGTTGACCGCGTCCTGGCCGAGCATCGCGTCGACGACGAACAGCGTTTCGGCCGGCTTCAGCGTGCCATGCAGCGCGGCGATTTCCTGCATCATCGCTTCGTCGATGCCGAGGCGGCCGGCCGTGTCGACGATCAGCACGTCATGGTAGTGGCGCTTCGCCCAGTCGACGGCCGCGATCGCGATGTCGACGGGTTTCTGGTCCGGCGTGGACGGGAAGAAGTCGGCGCCGACCTGTTCGCTCACCGTTTTCAGCTGCATGATTGCGGCCGGGCGATACACGTCGCACGACACGGTCAGCACCTTCTTCTTGTACTTCTCGCGCAGCAGCTTCGCGAGCTTGCCGGCGGTCGTGGTCTTGCCCGCGCCCTGCAGGCCGGCCATCAGGATCACCGCGGGCGGTGTGACCGCGAGGTTCAGCTCGGCGGCCTTGCCTTCGTAGTCGCCGCCGATCACGGCGGTCAGTTCCTTCTGGACCACGCCGACCAGCGCCTGACCCGGCGACAGGCTGCTGATCACTTCTTCGCCGAGCGCCTTTTCCTTGACCTTGGCGATGAATTCGCGGACGACCGGCAGCGAAACGTCGGCCTCCAGCAGGGCGAGACGCACCTCGCGGAGCATCTCCTGCGTGTTCGCCTCGGTAAGCCGGGCCTCGCCGCGCAGCGTCTTGACGACGCGCGCCATCCGTTGAGTGAGATTGTCGAGCATGGGGAGCGATGGACAGTGGGGCCCGAAGGCGCGGCGGAACCGAACAAAGGGAGCCGTCGCGGGAAGGGGGCCTAGTGTAAACTTCGAACATGGATATTGTACTGTATGCCCTCACCGCATTCCTGTACGGCGGCCTCGCCGTCGCAGGCTGGCGCACGCACCGCCAGGGCGCGACGCCGCTCGTCGCGAGCGTGCCGGCCGTGCCGGTTCCCGCGTCCGCCGCGTCCGGGATGAGCGGGGCCGGCCGCGCGCTGCTGTTCGCCGCGCTGGTCGCGCACGGCGTGCTGCTCCACACGACGATCTTTCCGAACGACGCGATGGTGTTCGGCTTCGCGTTCGCGCTGTCCGCGATGTTCTGGCTCGGCGCCGGCATCTACTGGATCGAGAGCTTCTTCTTCCCGCTCGACAGCCTGCGCCTGCTGGTATTGCCGCTCGCGTGCGGCGCGTCGCTGCTGCCGCTCGTGTTCGGCGGCGTGCGGGTGCTTCCTTATGCCGCAGCACCGCTGTTCAAGCTGCACTTCCTGATCGCGAACATCGCATACGGCCTGTTCGCGATCGCGGCGCTGCACGCGATCCTGATGCTGATGGTCGAGCGGCGCCTGCAGTCGCTGAGGAGCGGCGGGCGCGATGGCTCGACGGGCTGGATCGCGAGCTGGCTCGAGACGCTGCCGCCGCTGCTTACGCTCGAGAAGCTGCTGTTCCGCCTGATCGGCGCCGGCTTCGTGCTGCTCACGCTGACGCTCGCGTCGGGCATCCTGTTCAGCGAGCAGGTCGACGCGCGCGCGCTGCGGCTCGACCACAAGACGGTATTCGCGATCCTGTCGTGGCTGATGTTCGGCGGCCTGCTGGTCGCCCGCAAGACGTCGGGCTGGCGCGGCCGTGGTGCCGCGCGCTGGGTGCTCGTGTCGTTCGCCGCGCTGCTGCTCGCGTATGTCGGCAGCCGGTTCGTTTTCGAGGTGCTGCTGCACCGTTCCGTGGTTTGAACGCAGGTTTCCGATGCGACAGATTCTTCTCCTGATTCTTCTCTTCTTCGCGGGTTCGTGGATCGCGCGCAAGCTGCGCCAGGCCCAGGAGCAAGCGCAGGCGCGCACCGGCCGCGGCGCCGGTT
>NZ_JAAGPE010000369.1:0-8110 GCF_017104605.1 Burkholderia sp. Ac-20384
GCCTGCGCGACGCCCGGTTGCGGCGTCATGTGTTCGGGACGCACGCCGAGCACCCAGTCGCGCCCGGTGGCGATCGCCGCGCCGATCCCCGGGGCCCCTGCGACCGGCAGCGCCGGGCCGTCGCCTGCGACCGTAAACGTCGCGCCGTCGTCCGACAGCCGGCCGTGCATGAGGTTCATCGCGGGCGAGCCGATGAAGCCCGCGACGAACACCGTCGCCGGCTTCTCGTACACGTCGACCGGCGCACCAATCTGTTCCGCGTAGCCGCGGTTCATCACGATCACGCGCTGCGCGAGCGTCATCGCCTCGATCTGGTCGTGCGTCACGTACACGCTCGTCGTCGCGAGCCGCGCATGCAGCCGCTGGATCTCGAGCCGCATCTGCACGCGCAGTTTCGCGTCGAGGTTCGACAACGGCTCGTCGAACAGGAACACCGACGGCTCGCGCACGATCGCGCGCCCCATCGCGACGCGCTGCCGCTGGCCGCCCGACAGCTCGCGCGGCCGCCGCGCGAGCAGCGGCTCGAGCTCGAGGATCTTCGCAGCCGCCGCCACCCGCGAATCGATCGTCGCACGCTCGATCCCGCGGATCTTCAGCCCGTAGCCCATGTTCTGCGCGACCGTCATGTGCGGGTACAGCGCATAGTTCTGGAACACCATCGCGATATCGCGATCCTTCGGCTCCAGCGTGTTGACGACGCGCTCGCCGATCGCGATCTCGCCGTCCGTCACCGTCTCGAGCCCCGCGATCATCCGCAGCAACGTCGACTTGCCGCAGCCCGACGGGCCGACCAGCACGATGAATTCGCCGTCGGCGATCTCCACGTCGATGCCATGCAGCACGTGCTGCTTGCCGTCGTAGGATTTCCTGACGCCCTTCAAGCTCAGCGCAGCCATTCTTGGTCTTTCTCCCGGTTGCCGTCCGTCATTTATTTCTCGGAATCGACGAGGCCGCGCACGAACCAGCGCTGCATCGCCAGCACGACGACGAGCGGCGGGATCATTCCCAGCAGCGTCGCCGCCATCACGTATTGCCATTCGGTCGCGGCGTCGCCGCTCGCGATCATCGTCTTGATGCCCACCACCGCCGTCGACAGCGACGCCTCCGTCGTGATCAGGATCGGCCACAGATACTGGTTCCAGCCGTAGATGAACGTGATCACGAACAGCGCCGCGATGCTCGTCTTCGACAGCGGCAGCACGACGTCCCAGAAGAACCGCAGCGGCCCCGCGCCGTCGATGCGCGCGGCATCCATCAGCTCGTCGGGCAACGTCATGAAGAACTGGCGGAACAGGAACGTCGCGGTCGCCGATGCGATCAGCGGCAGCGTAAGCCCCGCATAGGTGTTGGTCAGGTGCAGCGTCGACACGACCTGCACGGTCGGGAAGATCCGCACCTCGACCGGCAGCATCAGCGTGACGAAGATCAGCCAGAACGCCGTGTTGCGGAACGGGAAGCGGAAATAGACGATCGCGTACGCAGACAGGATCGACACCGCGATCTTGCCCACGGAGATGCCGAACGCCATTGCGAAGCTGTTCAGGAGCAGGCGGCCGAACGGCGCGGTCGTGCCGGCGCTGCCATGCCCCCAGATGTACGCGACGTTCTCGAACAGGTGCGTGCTCGGCACGAGCGACAGCGGCACCGTGAACACTTCCTGCGCGTTCATCGTCGCCGCGCAGAACGCGACGTAGACGGGAAACACGACCAGCACCACACCCGCGATCAGCACCGCGTGACAGAACAGGTCGAAGCCCTTGCGATTTTCGATCATGCGTATTGCACCCTGCGTTCGACGAAGCGGAACTGGATCACCGTGAGCCCGACGACGATGATCATCAGCACGACCGACTGCGCGCCCGAGCTGCCGATATCGAGCCCCTGGAAGCCCTCCGCGAAGATCTTGTAGATCAGCGTCTTCGTACTCTGCGCCGGGCCGCCGCCGGTAGCGGCATCGATCACCGGGAACGTGTCGAAGAACGCGTAGACGAGGTTCACGACCAGCAGGAAGAAGCTGGTGGGCGACAGCAGCGGCAGCACGATGTTGAAGAAGCGCCGCACCGGCCCGGCACCGTCGATCGCCGCCGCCTCGATCAGCGAGCGCGGGATCGCCTGCAGGCCCGCGTAGAAGAACAGGAAGTTGTAGCTCACCTGTTTCCACACCGACGCGAGCACGACCAGGAACATCGCCTGGCCGCCGTTCAGCGCGTGGTTCCACACGATGCCGCTCTTCGCGAGCGCATAGGTGATCAGGCCGATGCTCGGGTTGAACAGGAATGCCCACAGCACCGCAGCGATCGTCGGCGCGACCGCGTACGGCCAGATCAGCAGCGTGCGGTACACGCGCGCGCCGCGGATCACGCGATCGGCGCACGCGGCGAGGATCAGCGACACGACCAGTCCGCTCACCGTAACAAGTGAACTGAACACGAGCGTCGTGCGGAAAGAATCGAGATACAGCGGATCGGCGAACAGGTGCGTGAAGTTCGCGAGGCCGACGAATTCGCTCGAGGTGCCGAACGCGTCCTGCATCTGCGTCGACTGCCACAGCGCGACGCCGGCCGGCCACAGGAAGAACACGGCGGTGATCGCGAGCTGCGGCGCGATCAGCAGGTACGGCAACAGGCTCGTACCGAAACGGGAACGGGATTGCATCGCGGATATCCGGTCAGGCGCAACGGAAAGGTGGCCGTGCCGCCAGCCGGCGCGTGCATCCGTGCAGGATGCGACGCGGCCGGCGGCACGGTGCGATGCGGGCTCAGCCGCCCGACTTCTCGAAGCGGCGCAGCAGCTCGTCGCCGCGCGACGCGGCCGAATCGAGCGCGTCCTTCGGCGACTTCTTCTGCGCCCAGACCTGTTCGAACTCCTCGTCGACCACCGTGCGGATCTGCGGCATGTTGCCCAGGCGCAGCCCCTTCGTGTACGGCAGCGGCGGCTTGTTCAGCATCTGCTTGATCGCGGTTTCGGCGCTCGGGTTCTTCGCGTAGTAGCCCTGCTGGCGCGTGAGGTCGTACGCGGCGGTCGTGACCGGCAGGTAGCCCGTATCCTGGTGCCACTTCGCGGCGACGGCCGGCGATGCCAGGTACGCGAGGAATTTCGCGACACCCTTGTAGGTCGCCGGATCCTTGCCGGCCAGCACCCACAGGCTCGCGCCGCCGATGATCGCGTTCTGCGGAGCGCCCTTTACGTTCGCGTCGTACGGCATCATGCCGGTGCCGTAGCTGAACTTCGCGAACTTCTGCACGTTCGCGAGCGCGCCCGACGACGTCGTCATGATCCCGCAGTCGCCGCTGTAGAACTTCGCCGACGCTTCATCCTTGCGGCCCGCGTACGTGAACGTGCCGTCCTTCGCCATCTGCTGCAGGAACGAGATGTGCGCGATCTGCTGCGGCTTGTTGAATTCGAGCACGGCGTCGGCGCCGTCGAAGCCGTTGTTGCGGCTCGCGAACGGCAGCGCGTGCCACGCGCTGTAGTTCTCGAGCTGGATCCAGCCCTGCCAACCGGTCGTGAAGCCGCATGCCATCCCCGACTTGCGCAGCTTCTCGGCATCGGCCTGCACGTCGGCCCACGTCTTCGGCGGCTGGTTCGGATCGAGGCCGGCCTTCTTGAACGCGTCCTTGTTGTAGTACAGCACCGGCGTCGAGCTGTTGAACGGCATCGAGACGAGATGGCCCGTCTTCGCGTCGCTGTAGTAGCTCGCGATGGTCGGCACGAACGCCTTCTCGTCGAGCGGCACGCCGGCCTGCTTGAACACGTCGTACACGGGCACGACGGCCTTCTTCGCCTGCATCATCGTGGCCGTGCCGACTTCATAGACCTGGAGGATCGCCGGCGCGTTGCCGCTGCGATAGGCGGCGATGCCGGCCGCGAGCGCCTGGTCGTAGGTGCCCTTGAAGACCGGCACGATCTTGTAGTCGCTCTGCGACGCATTGAACTGGTCGGCGATCGCGTTGACCCGCTCGCCGAGCGCGGCTTCCATCGCATGCCAGAACTGGATTTCCGTCGCGGCGAGCGCCACGTGCTGCACCCCGAACATCAGCGCGCCGCCGAGCGCGATCGAACGAACCAGTGTCCCCGCAGGCTTCTTCTTCATCGACCTCTCTCCTATGAAAACGTTACCAACAGCGTGTGCAACATTCCCGTCGCCATTGAACCGGCGAAGTCTAGTGATCGTTTGTGACAGTCAGTTGTCGCTGATGACGAACAGGCGCTGATACTCCTTCAGCGCAAAGCGGTCGGTCATGCCGGCGATGTAGTGCGCGACGAGACGCGGCTGGTGCGCGGCATCGTCGGACTGGTACGGCGGCGGCAGCAGGCGCGGATCGTCGATGAACGCATCGAACAGACCGGTGACGACACGCTGCGCCTTGCTCGCCATGCGCATCACCTTGTAGTGGCGATAGAGGTTCTTGAAGAGGAAACGCTTGAGGGCGGCCGCCTGCGCGGCAACCGTTTCGCTGTGCGACACGAGCGGCGGTGCGGCGCGCACGTCGTCGAGCGACGCAGGCGCGACGCGCGCGAGATTGCGCGTCGTCTCGTCGATCAGGTCGACGATCAGCGTGTTGATGATGCGGCGCACCGTCTCATGCACGAGACGGCGGCCTTCGAGGCGCGGGAATTCGGCGAGTGCCGCCTCGTAGTGGCGCTGCCACAGCTCGACTTCCGCGAGCTGTTCGATCGTGATCAGGCCGGAACGCAGGCCGTCGTCGACGTCGTGGTTGTTGTACGCGATCTCGTCCGCGATGTTGGCAAGCTGCGCTTCGAGCGACGGCTGGCGGCCCTGCAGGAAGCGCTCACCGAGCGCGCCGAGCTTGCGCGCATTCTCGCGCGAGCAGTGCTTCAGAATGCCTTCGCGGGTTTCGAAGCACAGGTTCAGCCCGTTGAACGCGCCGTAATGCTCTTCGAGCTCGTCGACGACCGCCAGGCTCTGCAGGTTGTGCTCGAAGCCGCCATGCTCGCGCATGCAGGCATTCAGTGCGTCCTGTCCGGCATGGCCGAACGGCGTATGGCCGAGATCGTGCGCGAGCGAAATCGCTTCGACGAGATCCTCGTTCAGGCGCAGGTTGCGCGCCACCGAGCGCGCGATCTGCGCGACTTCGAGGCTGTGCGTGAGGCGTGTGCGGAACAGGTCGCCTTCGTGATTGACGAAGACCTGCGTCTTGTATTCGAGCCGGCGAAATGCGGTCGAATGGACGATGCGGTCGCGGTCGCGCTGGAATTCGGTGCGCGCCGCCGGCGGTGTTTCCGGATGGCGACGGCCGCGCGACTGCAACGCGTGGGCGGCATACGGAGCGAGATGGGCTTCCAGCGCCGCCAGCGTCGGCGGCTCGGCCACCGGCGCAGCGGATGCGCGGCCGGCTTCGGGCAGTGTGCTGCTGGATGTCTCGCTCACGTCTCCTCCATGTCAGGGGCGCCAGGGCATCCGGGCGGCCGTTAGTGGGTCGTCTGCGCCAGTGTAGCGAACACGGCTTCGTCCGGCGCCTGCGTGATCAGCGTATCGCCGAATCGCTTCAGCAGGATGAACTTGATTGCGCCGGCCTCCGCCTTCTTGTCGACGCGCATCAGGTCCATGTAGCGCGCGTCGCCGAGTGCAGGCCCGCGGGTCGGCAGGTGCGCGGCCGCGATCACCGCATCGAGGCGCTGCCGCGACGCTTCGTCGAGCAGGCCGAGCCGCACCGACAGGTCGCCCGCCATCACCATTCCGCAGCCGACCGCCTCGCCGTGCAGCCACTCGCCGTAGCCGAGCCCGGCCTCGATCGCATGGCCGAACGTGTGGCCGAAGTTCAGGATCGCGCGCAGGCCGCCTTCGCGTTCGTCGGCCGCCACCACGCTCGCCTTGATCTCGCACGAGCGCTTCACCGCGTGCGCGAGCGCAGCCGGGTCGCGACGGTTCAGCGCGTCGACGTTCGCCTCGATCCAGTCGAAGAATTCCGCATCGGCAATTGCGCCGGTCTTGATGATCTCGGCAACACCGGCCGCCAGTTCGCGGTCGGGCAGGGTCGTGAGCGCACCGATGTCCGCGATTACGGCCTGCGGCTGGTAGAACGCGCCGATCATGTTCTTGCCGAGCGGGTGGTTGATGCCCGTCTTGCCGCCGACCGACGAGTCGACCTGCGACAGCAGCGTCGTCGGCACCTGGATGAACGGCACGCCGCGCATGTAGCACGCGGCCGCAAAGCCCGTCATGTCGCCGACCACGCCGCCGCCGAGTGCGACGAGCGTCGTCTTGCGGTCCGCGCGGTCGGTCAGCAGGCCGTCGAAGATCAGGTTCAGCGTTTCCCAGTTCTTGTACGCCTCGCCGTCCGGCAGCACGACCGTCGACACGCGCTTGCCGAGCGGCGCGAGCGCCGCGCGCAGCGCGTCGCCGTAAAGCGGATCGACCGTCGTGTTCGTGACGATCGTGACGGACGAGCCCTTGATGTGAGGCGCGAACAACTCGGCGCGGCCGATCAGGCCGGCACCAATGTGAATCGGATAGGCGCGGTCGCCCAGATCGACGTTGACAGTAATCATGCTTGTAGCGGCTTGGCGATGACGCCGGCCAGTTCGAGTTGCATCAGCACCATGTTGACGAGACCGTTGACCGACGGACGGCCGGTCTCGATGACGAAATCCGCGCATTCGCGGTACAGCGGGTCGCGTATCTCGTACAGCGCTTCGAGACGCCCCTTCGGATCTTCGGTCTGCAGCAGCGGGCGGTTCTTGTCCTTGCGGGTGCGCAGCCACAGATCGTGCGGATTGGCGCGCAGGTAGACGACGATGCCGTTGTTTTTCAGGCAGTCGCGGTTTTCCGGGCGCAGCACCGCGCCGCCACCCGTCGCGAGCACGATGTTCTCGCGCTGCGTGAGATCGGTGATCACCTGCGTTTCGCGATCGCGAAACCCGGCCTCGCCCTCCATCTCGAAGATCACCGGGATGCGCGCGCCCGTGCGGGCCTCGATTTCGTGGTCGGAGTCGAAGAACGTCCTGTCGAGACGACGCGCGACCGCACGGCCCACGGTGGTCTTACCCGCTCCCATAAGGCCGACGAAAAATACGTTTGCATGTGGGTCCCGCGCTTGCAACGGCTTCCTCTGCTTCAATCTTGCTGGTGTGTGGCGCAGCTTACTGGCAAAGCGGCTGCCTTGTCGAGCCTGCACCGGCGGCTTCCGGCCCTGTTTTTTCGGCATCCGCGCCGGCCGCGCCGCGCGCATTGCAGCGCGCATCGACGACGGTGGGCGTGATGAAGACGACCAGCTCGTTGCGCTGATCGCGTTGCGCGCGGTGCCGGAAAAGCGCGCCCAGAAACGGTATTTTGCCCAAGAGCGGCACGCGCGTCACATCGTTCCTGTTCAGTTGCTCATAGATCCCGCCGATTGCCACCGTCCCGCCGTTTTCGACCTCGACACGCGTCTGGACGTGTTTCGTATGGATCGCCGGGCCGGCCGCCGTCGGCTCGCCGATGCTGTCCTTCGTCACGTCCAGGTCGAGCACCACGCGCCCGTCCGGCGTGATCTGCGGCTCGACTTCGAGCTTCAGCGTCGCCCGGCGGAACTGCACGCCGCTCACGCCGTTGCCGACCTTCGCCTGGTACGGCACCTCCGAACCCTGTTCGACGATGGCCTTGACGCGATCGGCGGTCACCACGCGCGGACTCGAGACGATCTGGCCCCGCCCCTGAGCCTCGAGCGCGCTCAGTTCGACGTCGAGCACACGGCTGAGCGGCGCGGCGAACAGCGTGAAGCCGGCGGTTGCCGCTTCGAAGCCGCCGAGCGGCCGCGCAGCCAGGTCGAGCGCGTTGCGCGCACCGGTCGTGAACGTGGCGCTCTCGCCCGACGGCGGCCGGCCCTGCGCCCGCAGCGCGACGCGCGCGCCGAGATTGCGCGAAAAACCCTGCTCGCCCTCGACGATGCGGGCTTCGATCCGGACCTGCCGCGACGGCCGGTCGATCGCCTCGATCAGGCTCGCGACCTGGTCGAGACGCGGCGCGAGATCGGTGACGAACAGCAGGTTCATGCGCGGATCGGCCGCCGCGGCCCCGCGCTTCGACAGCAGGCGCTGGCCGGTCGCGCCGGCCAGCAGCCGTTGCACGTCCTGCGCGCGCGGGTAGCGCAGCGCAAAGGTCCGGCTC
>NZ_JAAGPE010000370.1:0-7827 GCF_017104605.1 Burkholderia sp. Ac-20384
TCGACGGCGGCGACCGCCTCGGGCTGACGATGCATGCGCTCAGCGACGACGAGCGCCGCTCGACGGGGCTCGCGGTCGGCATGATGGTGGACGCGGTGCACGGCCCGGCAGCCACCGCGGGCATCCAGCCGGGCGATGTCGTGCTGGAGCTCAACGACACGCTGCTCGAGACGCCCGATGACATACCGACGCTCGAAGCGAACGGCAGCGTGATCGCGGTGCTGATCCAGCGCAACAACGCACGGAAGTTCGTGTCGGTGCGTGCGCGTTAGGGCGTTGACGCGCTCGGCATCGTCCGCCTACCATCGTCCGATATCGCACGCAGTCAGCCATCAGCCAGGCAATCAGGAGCTATCCGGCATGAAAGCAGCATTCGTCATCGTAGTCGTCCACAGGCGCAGGGTCCGGTAGCGGCACCGCGCCGGCACCCATGCGCCCCCGACTCGTTCGGGGGCTTTTTTTGCATTGCGCACGGCCGTGCGGCACGTGCGCGGAGGGCATCCGCTTGCAATCGAACCTGCCGGTCGCTTCCGAACGGGCGTCGCCGAGACACGCGACGCTGATCCTGTTGTGCGCGTGCTCGGTGCTGCCGCTGAGCCTGTTCCTGCCGTCGTTGCCGGCCATCGCGCGCGACCTGCGCGCCGATTACGCGCTCGTCGCGTTGTCGCTCGGCGGTTACGCGGCGGTGGCCGCGTCGCTCGAATTCGTGATGGGGCCGCTGTCGGACCGGTTCGGGCGGCGGCCGGTCGTGCTGGCGAGCGTCGGCGTGTTCGCGCTTGGCTCGTTGGGCTGCGCGATGGCGACCGATATTCGTGCGTTTCTCGCATGCCGGCTGATGCAGGCGGCGATCACGTCGGTCTATCCGGTGTCGATGGCGACGATCCGGGACACCGGCGGCGGTGCGCGCGCGGCGAGCCGGATCGGCTATGCGGCGATGGCGGCCGCGTTCGCGCCGATGCTCGGCCCCACGCTCGGCGGCGCGCTCGACCAGACGATGGGCTGGCGCGCGAGCTTCTGGCTGCTCGGCGTGGCGGGCATCGCGCTGTTCGTCTGGTGCGCGTTCGATCTCGTCGAAACCCACGCGAACCGGTCGTCGAGCCTCGGGCAGCAGCTTCGCGCGTATCCGGCGCTGCTCCGTGCGCGCCGTTTCTGGGCCTATGCGCTCTGCATGGCGTTTTCGACCGGCTCGTTCTACGCGTTCCTGGCCGGCGCACCGCTCGCCGCGCAAACGGTGTTCGGCATCGCGCCCGCGGAAGTGGGTTTCTACATGGGCACCATCACGGCCGGTTTCGTGTGCGGCAGCTTCCTGGCCGCGCGTTACGCGCGCCGCTACGCGCTGGCCACGACGATCCTGTGCGGACGGGTGGTCGCGTGCGCGGGGCCGTTGATCGGCCTCACGCTGATGTTCGGTGGCGCGACGCAGGCGATCGCATGGTTCGGGCCGTGCGTGCTGGTCGGCATCGGCAACGGGCTGACCAATCCCGGCGCGCATGCCGGCGCGGTGTCGGTGCGCCCGGAGCTGGCGGGGAGCGCGTCGGGGCTGGCGGGCGCGATGACGATCGCCGGCGGTGCCGCGCTTTCGTCGCTGACGGGCGCGGTGCTGACGGCCGACAACGCCAGCTATGCGCCGCTGGCGATGATGCTGCTGTCGGCCGCGATCGCGCTGGCGGCGGCCATCTGCGTGCGGGTGTTCGATGCGCGGGACGCGGGGCGGTGAGCGCCGGCGCGCAGAACCGGGCACGGGTGCGGGCGCGCTACCGTGCCGCGGGCGATTGGCGGACAATCGGTCGAATATCGGGAGACGACGAACCCTCCGCGCACCGAGTCATCCCCGACGCGCGCAGGGTGACTGGACGAGGATGCGATGAGCGAATTTTCTGATTTTCAGCGGGAGATTGCCGACGCCGCGAGGGCGACCTTCAGGGCGCTGCGGGCGCTGCACCCGAACGAGCATTTCTACGCGTTCGCGCTGTACACCGACAGCGGTGCGATGACGGTGGTGCCGGCGGCCAATTCGGTCGAGGGCCTGCGCAGGATCCGCGAGCAACAGGCTGTCCCGGACGACGACCCGTGGTATGCGTGGGGCTTTTCCGAGTGGGCGTACGCGGCGGCGGAAGCGTCGCCGTTCAATGCGATCTGCGGCAAGCTCGCCGATGACTTGCTGAGCCCGCAGTTTGTCAGGTCGAGATTCCCGGAATTTTCGCGGCAACTGCACGCCTCGATGATCGAGGCGTTGCACTTGCTCGACCGCGAAGGCCTGTTCGGCACGGGCGACGAAAGGGCGGCGATCACGCTGTTCGTGTCGATCAGCGACGACGATGCTGCCGAGGCGCTGGAAAACGAATCGGCGAAGGCGCTGAATCCGCCGGCCGTCGCCGACGCATTCCTGCGCCGTTACGACTGACCGAAATCGGGATGTCGCACGGCGGCCCCGGGCAGGCGGCCGCCATGCGTGCTGCGTGACGGCTTACGGCTTCGCGCCCACGACGAACTCGAACGTCGCGACGCCGTCGACGCCGCCCGTGACGCGGTCACCGGGCTGCAGTGCACCGACGCCAGCCGGCGTGCCGGTGAAGATCAGGTCGCCGGCCTTCAACTCGACCGAGCGCGACACATACGCGATGACGTCGGGTACCGCCCAGATCATGTCGGCCAGGTCGCCTTGCTGGCGCGTGTCGCCGTTCACTGCGAGCCAGATGCGGCCCGTCGCCGGGTGGCCGGTAGCGGACGCCGCGCGCAGCGCGGTCACGGGGCCCGATGCGTCGAAGCCCTTCGCCCAGTCCCACGGACGGCTCAGCTTCTTCGCTTCGGCCTGCAGGTCGCGGCGCGTGAGGTCGACGCCGACGCCGTAGCCCCACACGTGCGACAGCGCGTCGGCCGGGTCGATCGACCGGCCGTCCTTGCCGATCGCGACGACCAGCTCGATTTCGTGGTGAAGGTCGTTCGTCAGCGGCGGATAGGCGACGGTGCCGCTGGCCGGGACAATCGCGTCGGCCGGTTTCGTGAAGAAGAACGGCGGTTCGCGGTCGGGATCGGCGCCCATTTCGCGCGCGTGGTCGGCGTAGTTGCGGCCGACGCAGAAGACGCGGCGCACCGGAAAGCGCGCGGACGACTGTTCGACTTCGACGGAAGGACGCTCGGCAGCGTCGATGACATAAGCGGACATCGGATGGCCTCGTTCGGTGGGAAGACGGATGCCGCGCCCGTGCGGCGCACGGGCCGGCATGCGTGCAACGATACCCGACGCCCGTGCGGCCGGATGCGACGCAACTGCGTTTTACCGGGACAAAACTACGCGTCGGCGGCCGCCGGAGTGTCGTCGCCGTCCGGCAGCGCGGCGTTCGCGTCGCGGTACGCCTTTGGCGATACGCCGACCCGCGCACGGAAGCGCCGCGCGAAATACCCTTCGTCGCGGAAGCCGACCGAGCGTGCGATGTCCGCGATGCGCCGGCTCGTGTGGGCCAGCAGCGACTGCGCGAGCGCGATCCGGCGCTCGGTCACGAGATCGGTGAAGGTGCTCCCGGTTTCCTTGCGGACCAGGTGCGCGAGGTAGTTGGGCGACAGGAACGCGGCCTCGGCGGTCGCGGCGAGCGTCAGGTCTTCGCGGGTCAGGTTGGCGCGCACGTGGCGCAGCACGCGTGCGAGCGCGTCGCGCCGGCCCGCGCGCTGGGCGCCGCGCTGCGCGAGCTTGTCGAGCGCCCCCGCGTACTGCGTGCAGACGAGCCCGATCAGCTGCAGCAGGTAGCCGCGCAACAACGTGGTCGAGCCGAACGTGCGCACGCGATCGGTGTCGAGCATGCACAGCGCGAGGCGGCGCGCTTCATCATAGGCGTCGCCGGTCAGGATGAAGTCGAGATGTTCCTGGAAGCGGAACGGCGTCAGCTCGGGAAAGCGGTGCGCGGGCACGTCCTCGAGATCGAGCGGGTCGACGTCGAGATCGGCGCGCAGGAACGCCTGGCTGAAGTTGATCACGATGAAGTGCGCGCCTTCCGGGTGCGGGATCAGGTGCTCGCGGTGCGGCAGCACGAACGCGAGCGCGCCGCGCGGAAACGGCCGCGTGACGCCGCCGATCCGCTGCTCGGTGTCGCCGCCGAGATTGAACTGGATCTGGAAATACGCGTGCCGGTGCGGTTCGGTGATCGCCTGGCGCGACGCCTGGTCGCGGATGTAGAAGTCGAGCCGGTCGCTGCGTTCGGGCATCCCGTACAGGCGCGGCGGGGCGGTGGAGGGCATGAAGGATTCTGCTGTTCGTGACGCGGTTGAGCCGCGATGGTACAGCGAACCGGGCGCGACGGCGATCTGTGCGGCCGCGCGGCGTTGCCCGGTGTCGCTCGCGGCGTGCCGCGCGGCGATCACTCGTCCGGGTGGAAGCCGAGATAACGGGCGTGCGGGCTGCCGCTACCGGCACGCTGACTGGCCGCGCCGACCGACACGAGCGCGTCCATCGTCGACGTGCGGTTCGACACCAGCGTCCAGGCGATGGCGTCGTCGGCGCTGGCCGGCACGGACTCCGACTCCGACGCGCGCAATGCCGTCAGCGCGGCAAGCAGCGTGGCGGCCGCCGGCGCATGGACGGCGAACCCTTCGTTGGCCACGGCCGCCGTATCGATCCCCAATGCCGCGCAAAGCCGCGCCCGCAGCGGCGTCTCGGCTTCGCTCGCTGCACGCGAGCGCGCGATGTTCTCGCGGGTGTCCGCGTCGACGATCGTACCGCCGCGGACGAACGGCGCCTGCTGCCACGCGTCGGGCGTGCATTGCTTGCCGCCCGGCACCAGCGGCACGAACGGATTCACTTCGGCCGGATAGATCCGGCACACGAGCGGCCGCTCATCGTAGATCGCGCAGCGCAGATCGTCGAGCAGGTTCGGGCACGGCCCGGCATGGGTCGCGGTGAGCATGACCGTGATGCGGACGGGCAGCGAGCCGCTGAGCGCGGCGGTCGAGCGCACGCGCTTGTAAGCGGCGAATGCGTTGTCGGGCTCGGGCTCGACGAGCCACGGCATCGCGTCGCACAGCAACTCCACGTGGCCGCCGCGCTGCAGCCACGCAGTAGCCTCGTCGATCGTCAGCGGAATGCGCAGGTCGCGGCAGCATCCGCCGCAGCCGTTGCAGGCAAAGTCGAGGTCGGTGGGGGTGTCGTTCATGCTCGATTCGATACGGATTACGGGGGTGTCGCGAAACGTCGCGACATGTCGGTGGATTCTTTACGGGGCGACCAGCGGCGCGACCCGGCGTCGCAGCTCGGGCACGACCTCGTCGTCGAACCACGGGTGGTGCTTGAACCACGCCTGGTTGCGCGGCGACGGATGCGGCAGCGGCAACACGTCGGGGCCATAGTCGCGCCAGGCGTGCACGGTGTCGGTCAGCGTGGCCTTGCGCGTATCGCGCAGGAAATGACGCTGCGCGTACTGGCCGATCAGCAGCGTGAGCCGGATCGACGGCAACTCGGCGAGCAGCCGGTCGATCCACAGCGGCGCGCATTCGGGGCGCGGCGGGTTGTCGCCGCTCGCGCCGCGGCCCGGGTAGCAGAAACCCATCGGCACGATCGCGAAGCGCGTCTCGTCGTAGAACGTGTCGGCGTCGACGTCGAGCCAGCCGCGCAGCCGCTTGCCGCTCGCGTCGTCCCACGGAATGCCGCTCGCATGGACGCGTGCGCCCGGCGCCTGCCCGACGATCAGGATGCGCGCGTCGCGATGGGCCCGCACGACGGGGCGCGGGCCGAGCGGCAGGTCGGCTTCGCAGGCACGGCACGCGCGGATTTCAGTAAGCAGCACGTCGAGCGGCGCGCGCGTGGGTTTCGGCATCGAATCTGATCGGGGACGGAGTGGTCATGCGGCGTCACCCGGTGGGCGCGTGCCGGGCGCCGACAGGCTGCCCGGACAGGCGTGGCGCGGGAGCGCGCGCCGCCTGCATCACGCGGCGCGCATCAAGCCTGCGACAGGCCCGCTGCGCCGCTTTCGGCGACGGCAGCATCATACAACGCGGTTTGCGCGATCGCTCTGGCGATCCCCGCGTCGTCGTGCGAACCGTCGAGCATGCCCCAGCGCCGGTATTGGGACAGGAACCACTCGCCTTCGCGCGGATCGGGGCGGTTCACGGCGCCACCGTCGTGGAAGCGGATCGGCAGCGGCGGCACGGCGAACGGGCCCGATCCGTAGTCGCCAAGCAGGCGCGGCGCGATCAGCCGGGCCGGCACGCCGAGCGCATCGGGCGACGCGAGCCAGTCGGCCGTCTCGCGACGGTGCGGGGCGCTGTCGAGCCATGCGCAGGCGTCGACGAGCGTGCGGATCAGCGCGCGGGCCGTGGCCGGGTACAGCGCGACGAAATCGCGCCGGGTCGCGAGCACCTTCTCCGGATGATCGGGCCAGATCTCGCTCGTGACGGCAATGGTCCGCCCCGCGCCGCAGGCCTCGGCCACCGCATGCCACGGTTCGCCGGCGCAGAAGCCGTCGAGTTCGCCGCTCGCGAGCGCGGCCACCATCTCGGGCGGCGGGATCACGACGCTGCGCACGTCGCGCAGCGGATCGACATCGTGCGACGCGAGCCAGTGGTTCAGCCACATCGCGTGCGTGCCGGTCGGGAACGTCTGGGCAAGAAGCGGCTTGCGGCCGAGCGTCGCGAACGCGTCGCGCACGCTGCCGCTCGCGCGATATGCGTCGGCGAGGCCGCGCGACAACGAGATCGCCTGGCCATTGCGGTTCAGCACCATCAGCGCGGCCATGTCGGCCTGCGGGCCGCCGATCCCGAGCTGCAGCCCGCAGACGAGCCCGTACAGCGCATGCGCGGCGTCGAGTTCGCCGCTCAGCAGCTTGTCGCGCACCGCGGCCCACGACGGCTGGCGGCTGAGTTCGAGCGTGAGGCCGTGCCGCGCGCCGAGGTTCAGGCGTTGCGCGACGATCAGCGGGGCCGCGTCGCTCAGCGCGACGAACCCGAGGCGAAGATGCGCGCGTTCCGGCGCGGCGGGAGAGGAGGTATCCATGGCATTCATGACTGGGGTGACGCGTCGAGCAGTTGCCGCGCGACGTCGACGATGCGCAGGCCCTGATCCATCGCGCGCTTGCGCAGCGCTGCGTACGCATCGTGTTCGGACAGCTTGCGCTGGTCCATCAGCAGGCGCTTCGCGCGGTCGATCAGCTTGCGCTCCGCGAGTTCGCGCTCGACGTCGGCCAGCCGGCGGCGCAGCGCGTCGTCGTGCGAGAAGCGGGCGAGCGCGACTTCGAGAATCGGTGCGAGACGCTCGGCCGACAGCCCTTCGACGAGATACGCGCTGACGCCCGCGCCGACCGCCGCGCGGATCAGCGACTGGTTCGAGTCGTGGCTGAACATCAGCACGGGGCGCGGCGCGGTGGCGTGCATCACGGCAAGCTGCTCGAGCGTGTCGCGCGACGGCGAATCGGTATCGATGATCACGACGTCGGGATGCTGTTCCTCGACGGCTGCCGGCAGGCGCGCGGGCGTCGCGACGTCGTTCAGCATCTCGTAGCCGAGGGTCGCGAGCGCATCGCCGAGCTCGCCGATCGGCTTGTCGGTGTCGGTGACGAGCAGCACGCGCAGGCGGGCGGAAGAAGCAGGTGTACTCATGATGCGAACGGCGGCGGCGAAAGCGTGGCGCGATGGGCCGATCGGGGGCAACGGCCCCGGGCGGACATCGTGCCGGGGCCGCGCATGGCAGCCCGGCGGCCGGTGCCGCTGTCTTCATGATAGGTGGGCGGCCGGTGCCGCGAGGTGTCGCGCATGCTACGCGGCCCGGGACAAGGCCGTTTCGATCGCGGCACCCGCATCCGGCACGTGCTGCACGGCCGCTTCGCCGATCGCGCCGCCGACGAG
>NZ_JAAGPE010000371.1:0-201 GCF_017104605.1 Burkholderia sp. Ac-20384
TAAAAAAAAAAACTAACCACATCTGTCACCAAGTGTGACGTGTGTCACGCATGCCACCAGCCGCAGCAGATAAGCACCACACACACCCTGTCGCTCACTATATCATCAACTAACTCATACTCACATGAACTACATACGCTCAATATACCATATCCTCTCCCACACCTCAACTCAACCAACAATCATCACTATCCAACACCC
>NZ_JAAGPE010000372.1:0-8171 GCF_017104605.1 Burkholderia sp. Ac-20384
GTGCATGCCAAGGGCATCGTGCTCGAAGGGTCGTTTACGCCGAGTGCCGCGGCGCCCGGCATCAGCAAGGCGCCGCACTTCCAGGCCGCCGTCCCGGTGATCGTCCGATTCTCCGACTTTGCCGGCACACCCACGACACCGCCGCCACCGCCCGCTCGACGCAAGCACCTGGTGCGCGCGCTCGTCGCGGTCTTCGCACTCGGCATCGTCGGCTGGGGCATCTGGTACGTGATCGTCGGACGCTGGTACGAATCCACCGACAACGCGTACGCGCAAGGCAACGTCGTCGAGCTGACGCCGCAGGTGACGGGCACCGTCGTGTCGATCGACGCGGACGACGGCAACCTCGTACGCGCCGGCACGCCGCTCGTCCGTCTCGACCCGAGCGACGCGCAGATCGCGCTCGCAACCGCGCAGGCCGATCTCGCGGCAACGGTGCGCAAGGTGCGCGGCCTGTACAGCAACGAACGCGGGCTGGCGAACAGCATCGACGGCGCACGCGCCGAACTCGATACGCGCCGCACCGCGCTCGACAAGGCGAAGGCCGACTACAGCCGCCGCGAGGATCTCGGCCGCTCCGGCGCGATTTCGCGCGAGGAGCTCGCACATGCACGCGACACGCTGGCGTCCGCGCAAAGCGCATACGCCGCCGCGCAGAGCGCGCTGGCAACGTTGAGCGAGCAGCACCAGATGAGCAAGGCGCTGATCGACGACACCGCGGTCGCGTCACACCCGGACGTGCAGGCCGCGGCCGAACGTCTGCGGGCCGCCTACCTCGCGCATGCCCGCACTCAGGTTGTCACGCCCGTCACCGGCTATGTCGCGAAGCGTACGGTGCAGGTCGGGCAACGCGTGTCGCCCGGCGTGCCGCTGCTTGCGGTCGTGCCGCTGCGCGAGCTGTGGGTCGACGCGAACTTCACCGAAAAGCAGCTCGAGCACATGCGCATCGGGCAACCGGTCGAACTGACCGCCGACCTGTACGGCGACGCGGTGCGCTACACCGGCCGCGTGCAGAGCCTGGGCGTCGGCACCGGCAGCGCGTTCTCGCTGCTGCCCGCGCAGAACGCGACCGGCAACTGGATCAAGATCGTACAGCGGCTGCCGGTCCGCATCGAACTGACCGACCCGGCGCAGCTCGACGCGCATCCGCTGCGCATCGGCCTGTCGATGCACGCGCGCGTCGACCAGCACGACCGCAGCGGGGCGATGCTGTCGCAGCGCGAGCAGCGCGCGCCGGTATTCCACACCGACGTGTACCGCGACGAGCTCGCGCGGGCCGACAGCCTGATCGCCGATGTCATCCATGCGAACCTGCCGGCGGCCGTGCGTACGGAGGCCGTGCGATGAGCGGCCCGATGGCGGCCGCCGACAGCGGCTTTCGTCCGTCGAGCGTCGGGCTGACGACCTTCGGCCTCGCGCTCGCGGTCTTCATGCAGGTGCTGGACGGCACCGTCGCGAACGTGTCGCTGCCGACGATCGCCGGCAACTTCGGCGTGAGCACGACGCAGAGCGCGTGGGTCGTCACGACGTTCTCGGTCAGCAACGCGATCGCGCTGCCGCTGACCGGGTTTCTCGTCAAGCGCGTCGGGCAGGTGCGGCTGTTCGTGTTGGCGACGTTCGCGTTCACGTTCGCGTCGCTGCTGTGCGGCTTCGCGCAGAACCTGCCGCAGCTCATTGCGTTCCGCGCGCTGCAGGGCCTGGTGGCCGGGCCGATGATCCCGACCATGCAGGCGCTGATGCTGTCGATCTACCCGCCGCAGCGTCGCGGCTTCGCGCTGTCGATGATCGCGATGGTCACCGTTGTCGCGCCGATCGCGGGGCCCGTGTTCGGCGGCTGGGTCACCGAGCATTACTCGTGGCGCTGGGCGTTCCTGATCAACCTGCCGATCGGCGTGTTCGCCGCGATGTGCGTGTTCGCGCAGATGCGTGCGCGCGTCGAGACGACGGTTGCCGCGCGCGTCGACCATATCGGCCTCGCCGCGTTGATCGTCGGCGTCGGCGCGCTGCAGATCGTGCTCGACAAAGGCAATGAAGCCGACTGGTTCAACTCGACGTTCATCGTCGTGATGTCGGTGGTCGCCGCGTTCGGCATCGCGCTGTTCCTGATCTGGGAGCTCAACGAGCCGAATCCGATCGTGAACCTGCGGCTCTTCGCGCATCGCAACTTCGCGGCCGGCACGCTGACGCTCGTGCTCGCGTATTCGGCGTTCTTCGCGGTCAACGTGATCGTGCCGCAGTGGCTGCAGCGCACGCTCGGCTACACGGCGTTCTGGGCAGGGCTCGCCGTCGCGCCGATGGGCGTGATCCCGGTGCTGATGACGCCGTTCATGGGCAAGTACGCGCCGCGCTTCAACATGCGGATGCTCGTGTGCTGCGCGTTCGCGATCCTCGGCACGTCATCGTTCCTGCGCGCGGGCTTCGTGCCCGACATCGACTTCACGCACATCGCCCTGATCCAGCTGCTGCAGGGCCTCGGCCTCGCGCTGTTCATCATGCCGATCAACAGCATCCTGCTGTCCGACCTGAAGCCGGACGAGATCGCCGCCGGCTCCGGCCTGTCGACGTTCCTGCGCACGCTCGGCGCGAGCTTCGCGGTGTCGATCACGTCGTTCCTGTGGGACCGGCGCGCGATTCTGCATCACGCGCAGCTCAGCGAGCACGTGAGCGGGTTCGATCCGGCCGTGCGGGCCGAAGTCGCGCGGCTCGGCGGTGGCGATCCGCAACGCGCGGCCACGCTGCTGGGCAACCTGGTCGACGCACAGGCGTACCAGATCTCGTTCAACGACGTTTCGTTCGCGCTCGGCTGCGTGTATCTCGCGGTGATCGCGGTGGTCTGGCTCGCCCGTCCGCCGTTCGGCCCCGGTGCCGCCGCGAAGCGGTGACGATGCTGGGCGGCCTCGGACGACGCGCCGGTGATGCCGTCAAGCAGACGAGGGCACGGGCCGGGGCGGTGCCGGCAGTCGTGGTAGTTGCCGGATAGGGGTACGACGGGGGCAGGTGAATGGATTGCGGACCTCGCGCGATGCGTTCGGTCGCGCCGCGGTCGCTTGGGTTCAGGCGGTCACCGGAGCCGGAAACAGCGTTCGTGACGATTCTGTCGCCCTGGATCCGGGTAACCGACGCAAACCCTTCCGCAACGGTCGGCGGCGCAAAGAGGGATGCCACGCTTTCGATACTCGCATCGGGGACGCGCTGGTCCGCCGGCCTCCGCGCGTTCCGTTCTTTTTCAATATCCAGCGGAACGTCAATCCAGAATGGGTCGACTGGAACGATAGAACTTTTCGGGAAGACACGGACGGTGCCGGCGAAGGTTCGTCGCAGGGAGCGCTCGCCCGCGTGCCTTCCGTGATGTATCCGTACCGGAAAGCGACGAGAAAGTAGCCGCTAGTGTAACGCTGCCTCTTCCGTGATGCAGTCGACGAACGCTCTTACCTTCGGCGAGCGCTGCCTGCTCGGCGGCCAAAGAATCCGGTAGGTCACGGAAGGCGCGGCGTCCCCTTCGAGGACGGGGCGCAAGAATCCGTCCCGGAGTTTGTCTTCGACTTCATGGTCCAGCAGGCAGGCGATGCCGGCGCCGTCACACGCCAGCGCGAGAAGCGACGGGCTCATGTTCGAGACGGCGGCCGCTTTGAGCTTGATCTCGGCCATCGGCGTTCCATCCGGGAACGGCCAGGGCTGGATTTTCCCGGTACTCGGATATCGATACAGCAGCACCGCATGATGCTCGAGATCCCGTGGTCGTTCCGGTATGCCGTACCGTTCGAAATAGTCCGGCGACCCGACGATGATACGGCGGCAGGATCCCAGCACGCGTGTGATCAAGCGCGAATCCCGCGGCTGTCCTGAACGAACGACGACATCAAAACCTTCGTCGATCACATCGACCAGCCGATCGGAGTAATCCACCTCCAGCTCGATCTCCGGGTAACGTCGATGAAACCTGGACAGGAGCTGTGGCGTCACCACGCTGGTGAGCGGCAGGCTGATCCGCAACTTGCCGCGGGGTGCGCCGGCGCGCTGCTGAAGCTCGACTTCCGCAAGATCCAGCTCGCCCAGTATGCGGCGGCACCGATCCAGGAAAATGACGCCCTCGGGGGTGAGCGCCACGCTGCGCGTACTGCGGTGAAACAGCCTGACGCCGAGGTGCGCTTCCAGCCGTGCCACATTCTTGCCGACCGCAGAAGCCGATACGCCCAAATGCCGGGACGCGGCGACAAAGCTGCGGGTATCGGCGACCCGCACGAACGATTGCACCCAGTTCAGGTTATTCATCATCGGCGTGTGAATTATTCCGGACAGGCAGGTTCATTCTGAATGGAATCGCATCCCGTTTATCCACGATAAACCGGCTTGTAGGATGGCCTGGCGAACTTGAGTCGTTTCCCTGCTGTTCGCCCCTTCATATCCATCCGAATCGAGCGAGCCATGTTCATCTCCGATACCCGCAAGCATGCCGTCGTATTGACTGCGGTCAGTCTGGCCGGCGTCATGTTTCACCTGGAAATATCCAGTGTGCCGGTCATCCTCCCCACGCTGCAAACCGTCCTGCACGGCGATTTCAAGTCCATGCAGTGGGTCATGAATGCCTACACCATCGCCTGCACGACCGTCCTGATGGTCACGGGCACACTGGCGGATCGTTACGGGCGAAAGCGCATGTTCGTCCTGAGTCTTGCCTGGTTTGCAGTGACGTCCCTGATGTGCGGTCTCGCGCAAAGCATGTCCTTCCTGATCGTCAGCCGATTCCTCCAGGGCCTCGGCGGCGGTGCGATGATCATTTCCCAGATAGCGGTGCTGTCGCATCAATTCCAGACGGGAAGGGCGCGTAGCCGGGCGTTTGCCATCTGGGGGCTGGTCTTCGGCATCGGCCTCGGCCTGGGGCCGCTTGTCGGCGGCCTGATCGTGGCGCTCTCGAACTGGCGCTGGATCTTCCTGATACACGTGCTGCTCGCCGGGCTGACCGGCGTGCTCGTTTTCAACCACGTTGAAGAATCGAGGAATCGCCACGAAACGAAGCTGGATCTCGCGGGGCTGTTCACGCTGGTGCTCGCGGTACTTGGCGCGACCTTTTTCATTACACAAGGATCGTCTGCCGGCTTCACCGGCAGCATGGGTGTCTTGCTGGCGGCAACGATCAGCCTCGTTGCATTCATCGTGATCGAATTCAGGCATCCCCAACCGATGTTCGATTTTTCCGTATTCAGGATACGTCCGCTTTCCGGCGCGCTCGTCGGCTCCGTCGCGATGAATGTCAGCTTCTGGCCGCTCAATATCTATCTGCCGATCTACTTTCAGGGTGCACTGGGCTACACGCCCGTCGTCGCCGGCGCATGCCTGCTGGCCTATACGCTTCCTACGCTGGTGATGCCGCCGCTCGCGGAACGACTGATGCTTCGGTACAACCCGCGCCTGATCATTCCCGCTGGCTTGTTCACCATTGGCCTGGGCCTTTTCCTGATCCGGATCGGAAGCGGCGTGGCCAATGCCGGCTGGCTCACCGCGATTCCCGGTTGCCTGGTAGCGGGGTGCGGACTCGGTTTCACCAACACGACCGTCACCAATACGGTCACGGGCTCGATATCGAGCGACCGCGCAGGCATGGCCGCCGGTATCGACATGAGCGCGCGGCTGATCACGTTCGCGATCAACATTGCATTGATGGGATCGATCTTGTCTCAAAGCATCTTCGCGTATCTGAAAGGCGCCTGGCCGGACGCTCTAGATGGCCCGCAATTACGCGCGCTGACCGAGGTCATTGCCACCGGCAATCTTGCCCACCTCGCGCAATTCGCCCCTGTGTTGCCGACGCTCGATCCGTCCGGGCGCATTACCCACGACGCGCTCGTTCATGGGTTCGGCTCGGTCATGCTTTACGGCGGCCTGGCGGCATGGTTGCTGGCTGCCGTCAGTTTCGCGATCTTCGGTCCCGCCAGTTCATCCGCACGAGTCGTTGACGTCAATTGGAATCCCGACGACGACCGGGAATTGAACTGATCGGCAGGCCGCGGCGCGGCACATCCCCGGCACCCGTGAGCACGCTTCACGTTCGCGCTTCGGCGCATGCCGCCCTGAAGCGCCGCGCCTTCACAATTGTCGAGCGGGTTTCCGACACATCGGGTGTGTATCAGGTGTTGACGACCTTCGCTGCCGTGACGGTCACTTCGACCAGCCAGCCCGGCTCGACCAACCGCACAACTTGTGCGCGAGTGCGAGCAGGCAAATTCGGTTGTGCTTTTGACCCGAAGTAGTTGCGATAGACCGTTGAAAAGCCGTCGAAGTCCGGCATGCCGTCATTCGCCGGATCCGCGACGAACAGGGCCTGTACAGCAACGACATCGCCAAGTGCATATCCCCTGGCTTCCAGGATCTGCTGAATCTGGTCCAGGACGCTTCGTGTTTGCGTCTGCATGTCGCCGAAATACTCGACCGTGCGCGACCCGGCATCCCGATTGGACGGCAACGCGCCTACACCGCTCAACGTTATGGTTTTCGCCCCTGCGGGCACTTCGATCGCTTCGGAGAATTCGCGAGCCCAGGATTCCTCGCGGGACAGGGGAGTCGGGTGTCGTAAAATTGCGTCGCTCATTTCATGTTCCGGATTGAATCTCACGGGTTCGGGCGCTGTCAGCCAGGTCGCGCTCGTGCCGCATGCGCCCACTACCGACAACAAGACGGATGATAGGTGAGCGTCGACGATCTAAAAAATGAATTAATTGGATCGATTCGTTCGACACTATCGATCGATCTTGCTACGCTGGCTCAATCGAATTGCACGCTCTCTCGGGCGTGCGCGGCATCGTGAAAAAACTCCACGGCAGGCACCTATGGAACTGCGACACCTTCGCTATTTTCTGGCCATCGCTGAACTGAACAACCTGTCACGAGCCGCCGAAACGATGTGCGTCGCGCAATCCACGCTGTCACACGCGCTGCATCAGCTCGAAGAGGAACTGGGCGCCGCACTGTTCGACAGGGTCGGGCGCGGCATTCGGCTCACACAGGCAGGTCGCATTTTTCGCGATTACGCGGCGCGTGCATGCAACGAAACGATGCACGCCAAACGGGCCGTACAGGAGCTCAACGCACTTGAGGCGGGTACTTTCACCGTCGGTGCGATCCCTGTGTTTCCGCTTGCATTCTTGCCGGATGCCGTTGCGACCTTCAATCAGCGGTATCCGAAAGTGCGGATCTCGGTTCGGGATCTTCTGGCTGCGGAGCTTGAAGAAAGTCTGGCATTGGGCGCGCTTGATCTCGGCATCGCATTTCATCCCGCGTCGCGGGACGATGTCGAATCGGAGTATCTGTTCACGGAGCGACTCGTGCTCGCGGTCGGCCGAAATCATCCGCTCGCGAAGAAGCGCCGGATCCAGTGGAAAGCGCTCGACTCGATCCCACTGGCATTGCTCACGTCGAGATTTTCGACGCGCATCCTGATCGAGGAGACGTTCCGGAACGTCGGTGCGCATCTGGTGGTAGCCGTAGAAATGGATACCGCCGAGTCGCTTCTCGCCGTCGCGGCGGAAGGGCAGCTTGCCACCATCGTTCCCGAAAGCGCCGGTGCTCGATTCGAACACGTCCATCTGTTGCGCGTGACGGGCCCCGAACTGTCACGTGATCTGGGCTTGCTTTGGTCGAACAGGACAGGGCGAACCCGCGCGGCAAGCATGTTTGCAGACATGCTGAGAAGTCTGTCCTCCAAGCCCGCGGATCGTTCGCGTGCCTGATTCGTGATCGGGTATCGGGAACGTAAGCGCAACGTCACACGCAGACGTTCGTCACCTCGACCCGATTCAATTCGACGCCCGGTTTCCAGATCGCGACAGGGCAGTTTTTCCACAGTTTGATCGCGATCCACAACCTTGGGACGATCCCGCTCCAGCGATCAACGAGACGCGGGAAGTGCGCCGGCATCCCAGTCGATCCGGTAACCGTGATCGGTAGCCAGCCGCTTCGCCGGATTGAAAACCGTCTTCAGCGCGACAGGCATGACGAAGTGCATCAGCGCCTTGCCCAACGGTCCCATTGCTTTTCGGGTGTTGGTCCTTGCCGGTCCACGTCTTCGTCACGCTGCCGACGCGAAAGTGCGCATTCGTCGGGATCGGCGTGTTCGTGCCTCGCACGGCCGTGCCGAACGATTCGAGCCAGTTGCCCTGCGGCGATTGCACATAGAC
>NZ_JAAGPE010000373.1:0-7963 GCF_017104605.1 Burkholderia sp. Ac-20384
GTCTAAGCAGTGCCTTACACTATTTCCCTACCCGACGCGCTTCGGTCTTGGCGGCGGTTCCGCGCGCAGCTATTTCCTCGTGCTCGACGATGGTGCCGAAGGCACGGCCGCGCGCGGCGTCTGCCTGCTGCCGCGCGGCGCGGAAGAGGGCCACGAGATCCGGCTCGACGATCGTACGTTCGCGCTCCAACTCGGGCAGCCGGTGCGTTTCCACCTCGTGTCGACGGTGGCCGACACCGCATACCGGCCCGGCGATCTCGTCGATCTCGACGGCGGCGATTTCGTGCGGCTGCCGCCGATCGCGACGGTCGTCGACGCGAAAGCGGGCGGCGATGCGCGCGAAACGCCGGTGAAGCTCACCGCGTCGCTGACCGAGGTCGGCACGCTCGAAATGCATTGCATCGCGACCGACGATGCGGCGCGCCGCTGGCGGCTCGAATTCCAGCTGCGCGGCGATGCGCCCGCGCAGGGCGACGACGCTGCGCTCGCGCGGCATCCGCGGCTCGACCAGGCGATCGAACTGATCGAGCGCTCGTTCGGCAGCAAGGCCGCCGGCGTCACGCCGAAAGACACGCGCCGGCTGCGCGCGCAGCTCGAACAGGTGCTCGGTGCGCGTGAAGAGTGGGACGTCGCGCTCGCGCGCGAACTGTTCGACGCGTTGCTCGCGCGCGCCCGGCGGCGGCGGCGCTCGGCCGATCACGAACGCGCCTGGCTGAACCTCGCCGGCTATTGCCTGCGTCCGGGTTTCGGCCATCCGCTCGATGCGTGGCGCATCGAGCAGCTGTGGCCGCTGTTCGACGACGGGATTCAATACGTGACCGACGGACAGGTGTGGTCCGAGTGGTGGACGCTTTGGCGGCGCGTGGCCGGCGGCCTCGACGACGATGCGCAGACGCAGGTACGCGACGCGATCGCGTTCCTCGAACCGACCGACGACAAGCGACGCAAGCTGCCTTTCGATCCGGGCAAGGTCGGGCCGGCCGACATGACGCGGCTGTCCGCGTCGCTCGAGCGGCTGCCGGTCGAGCGCAAGGTCGAGCTGGCCGAGCGGCTGATCGCGCAATTGCAGAAGCCGGCCGAGCGCGCGCTGTGCGCGTGGGCGCTTGGTCGCATCGGCGCGCGCCGGCCGTTCTACGGCAGCGCGCACAGTGTCGTGCCGGCGGAAGTCGTCAATGGCTGGCTCGATGCGCTGTTCGCGCTCGACTGGAAACAGGTCGAGCCGGCCGCATTCGCGGCAGCGCAGATTGCGCGGATGACCGGCGACCGTTCGCGCGATCTGCCGGACGACACACGTGCGGCCGTGATCAAGCGCCTGTCGGCCGCGAATGCATCGGCGGCGTGGACCGACATGGTGCGCGAGGCAATCGCGTTCGACGAAGCCGACACGGTGCGCGTGTTCGGCGAAACGCTGCCAGCGGGGTTGAAGCTGCTGGCGGGGTGACGTTCAGTCACGAAACGGATGCTTCGACCTCATTCGCAGGACGAAGCATCCGGTTGCGCCAGTCAGTACGAGACGTAACCGCCGTTTCCTTCAGGCATGCGACACCGCTTCGCGCTGCCGTTCCACCGATTCGATTTCCGATGCATCGCGCGCTGTCGAACGCCGCGCGAGATGAATCCCCGCGAGCATGCAGCGCACCGATCCGCCGGCCAGTTCGATCGTCGGCACGTCGAGCGGCAGCAGCCGCGCGGACCGCTCGATCGTCGCGCGCTGCACCGGCGTGAGGCAGTCGTACGCCCGCCGCGACAGCGCGAGCACCCGCCCTTCCTTGCCCGACAATTCCAGCGTATTGCCCGCGAAGTTCGCGATCTGCGATGCATCGAGCGCGATCACCGTGCGCCCCGTTTCGGCCAGCCGTTGCGCGATTTCTTCACGACGGCGGCTGCCGGCGATGAAGTCGAGGCCGACCATCGCGAACTCGGTCGCGACGCTCATCATCACGTTCGTGTGATAGATCGGCCGCCCGTCGGCATCGGCCGTATCGAAGCAGATCGGCTCGAAATTGAAGTTCGTGCAGAAGCGTTCGAGCGCGACCGGATCGGCACGGCGCGAACGCGCGGTGTACGCGATTCGTGCGACGTGGTCGAGCACCATCGCACCGGTGCCTTCGAGAAACACATCGTCGTATTCGAGGCCCGAGTAGTCGATCACGTCCTGCACGCGGTACTCGGTCTTCAGCATCTCGATCACGTCCGCACGCCGTTCACGGCGGCGGTTCGCGCTATACATCGGATACAGCGCAACATGGCCGCCGGGGTGCGTCGAGAACCAGTTGTTCGGGAACACCGAGTCGGGCGTGTCGCGCTCGCCGTGGTCGTCGAACACGTGCACGCGCACGCCGGCGTCGGCGAGCGTCTGTGCAGCCGCGGTGACTTCGTCGCGCGCGGCGGCCGACACCGACGACGTGTCGTTCGCGGCGCTGCCGGCCGTGCGCTGGAAAGCGTTGTCGGCCGCGGTCTGCGGGTTCGGCAGGAAGCGGTGCGGCCGGATCATCACGACGGCGGCCGGCGCCTGGATCGATACGAGATTCATGGAAGGCAGGAGCGAAAGGCAGGAGCGAAAGGCAATGGGCCGGGCGGCACACGGGCCGCCCGGGGATGACGGTCAGCGCGCGAACGCGGCGACGGCTTCGGTCACGTACGCCGCGTGACCCTGCGCGATCGCAGCCGGGTCGTCGATCAGCGCGAACAGGTTCTTCGGGTCGACGGCCGGCGGAATCAGCGCGATCTCGACGCCTGCGTTGTGCTGCTGCGCGAGCGCATACAGGTAGCGCAGCGCCGAGTAATCCTCGAGCGCGAAGCCGACCGAGTCGAACACCGTGACTTCGTCCGCGCGTTCGCGGCCGGTCGTCTCGCCTTGCAGCACGCGCCACAGCTCGGTGACGGGGAAGTCGGCCGGCATTTGCTGGATCTCGCCCTCGATGCGCGACTGCGGCTCGAATTCGACGAACACGCGGCCCGCATGCAGCACGCCCGCTTCGAGTTCGGTCTTGCCCGGGCAATCGCCGCCCACGGCGTTCAGGTGCATGCCGGGCTCGATCATGTCGGCGGTGACGATCGTCGCGTACGCCTTGTCGGCGGTGACGGTCGTCACGATGTCGGCACCGCGTACGGCGTCGGCGGTCGACGCGGCGCGCACGACGCGCAGCGCCGGGTACGCCGCGAGGTTCTGCACGAGCTTGTCGGTCGCATGCGGATCGACGTCGAACACGCGGATTTCTTCGATGCCGAGCAGCGTGTGGAACGCGATCGCCTGGAATTCGCTCTGCGCGCCGTTGCCGATCAGCGCCATCGTGCGCGCGTCGGGGCGGGCGAGCACCTGCGCGGCGAGCACCGACGTGGCGGCCGTGCGCAGCGCGGTGGTCAGCGTGAGTTCGGCGAGCAGCAGCGGGTAGCCGGTATCGACTTCGGCGAGCGCGCCGAACGCCATCACCGTGTGCATCCCGCGCGCGGCGTTGACGGGGTGGCCGTTCACATACTTGAACGCGAACAGCGACGCGTTCGCGACGGGCATCAGTTCGATCACGCCGTCGCGCGAGTGGCACGCGACACGCGGTGACTTGTCGAAGTCGGCCCAGTGCAGGTAATCGGCGCGCAGCGTGTCGACGAGCTCGCGGAGGAACGTCGTGACGCCGGTTTTGGCGATCAGTCGGGCGGTGGCGGGAACGTCGAGGAAGCGGGTCATGCGTCTGTCTCCATATGCTCAGTGCCGGTACGGGTGTCCCTGGCGTTCTGGTCGACCGGGCGGGGCCTCGGCGCCGGTCCCGGCTTCCCGGAAAGCGGTGGCGCGGCCTGTCCCGCCGGTCGATAGAGTCATTATTTCCGCGAGTCGAGCCAACAAAAAGACGGCAAAAGTGGCAGATTTATCGATAGACTTGTCAAAATGCTGGCCAAATCTGGCAATTTGATCAAGTTCCGCTGGTCGGAATGTGCAGTCTCCGGCACGCTGGCGGCCGGGATACGTTCAACAGGAAGCTCCGCTCATGATCACGCTCGACGACGTCGACCGGCAGCTCATCGCCCTGCTGCGCGACAACGCGCGACTGCCTGTCGTCGCGCTGGCGAAGGAATTGCGCGTCGCGCGCGCGACCGTGCAGAACCGGCTGACGCGGCTGGAGAAGAACGGCGTGATCGTCGGCTATACGGTGCGGCTCAAGCCGGCGGCGGAACGGCACCGGATCCGCGCGCTGATGTCGATCGCCGTGCAGGGCAATCGCGGCGCGGAAGTAGTGAAGGTGCTGCGCGGGCATCCGAACGTCGCGTCGATCCACAGCACCAACGGGCGCTGGGATCTCGTCGCCGAGCTGCATGCCGATTCGCTCGAGCACTTCGATCGCGTGCTCGGCGCGATCCGGCTGATCGACGGGATCGCGAATACCGAGACGAGTATCCTGCTGTCGACGCACAAGGCGTGACGCGGGCCTCCCTGCAAAGCAGCGGCGGCCGTGCAAAAGAGGGGGCCGGTGCGAAATCCACGGCCGGCCGGGCGTCGTTGTGCCGTTGCGATCACAGCCGTCGCGTACCTGATGTTGACCCGGCCCCAATTCATTCGGAATACAAGCCAGTCATTTCCGGAGGGCGGATGTTATTTCGTCCCCCAGAGCGTGAAACGCGCTGCGCATTGTCCGGCAACTGCGACATTCAACCCTGCCAGTTTTCCTTTTGCCCGTGTTCTCGGGACTTACACCAATCAACGTCACAAAGTCAGAACTTTGGTCTGCTTCAATAGAGTGAGCATGCTAATCTGAAACGGCAATATAAAAAGCCGCAATAAATGACGGGGCGATAAGATGAAACAGGCCATACAGGATGCAGGGGGGCGGGGAGAATGTGCGCAAAGCGCCCTGATGCCGCATGCTGCAGTTGCGGAAGGGGAGTCGGAGCCGATCGATCTGATTGAGCTCGGCGCTCGCGTGTCGTCGGTGACCGTGCTGGGCGTATTTGCCTATCTGACTTACATGGCGTGGCGCCAGAATCCAGGCCGGATCACGTTGATCTTGCTGCTGGTCTCCTCGGCCTTGACCGTCGGATTGTCGGCATTTGCGAAATTGCCGAAGCGGCGCGACTGGCATCCCGTTGCAGTGTGCTTTTCCATTGGGGGCACGTTCTACTACCTCACCTATCAGCTGGACGCCAGTACACAACTGATTCCCGAGTGGGCCGGCGGAAGCCTGCTATTGTGCGGGATCGCGTTTCAGTTGTTCGCGAAACTGTCGCTGGGGCGTTCGTTCGGTCTGCTGCCCGCCAATCGCGGCGTCGTTTCGGTCGGCGCATACCGGTTCGTGCGTCACCCGATCTATGCCGCCTATTTGTTGTCTGAAATCGGTTTCGTGCTCACCAACTACAGTCCCCGAAATGCGTTCATGATCACCAGCTGGATGCTGTTGCAGATCGGGCGCATCTACCTGGAGGAACGCGTGTTGTCGGAAGACGCGGACTATCGCGCGTACAAGGAGAAGGTGCGGTACCGGCTGATTCCGGGCCTGTTTTGACGCGAATGCGGAGCGCCCGCCACACGCGTCGTCGATGAAGCAGATTGGCGCGCGGGGTGCCGCACCGCGATCGGGCGGCCACCTGTCAAGGTGCAGGTGCCGCCATGTGGTCAGGCGCCGGCCGCCAGCTCCGGAAACACCGGTTCGCCCAGCGTCAGCATCAACCGGTTCGCCCACGCGAAGATCGCGACCGCGTGCGACAGGTCGAGAATCTCCTCATGCGTCAGCCCTTCGGCTTCCAGCGCGGCGATATCGCTCGCGTCGACCGTATCGGGCCGCTCCGTCAGCGCGATCGCATAGCGGATGATCGCGCGTTCGCGCGCCGTCGTGCCGGCCGTCCCTGGATCGTCGAATACCTGCTCGATCGCGTCGGTGCGTTTCGTGAGCTGCGTGAAGCGCTGCGCATGCACGGACGCGCAGTACACGCAGCCGTTCACGCGCGACACGGCCGTGCAGGCCAGTTCGCGCTCCGCGCGCGACAGTCCGCCCGGGCCGTACATGATCGCGTTGAATACGCCCGAACGTTGCCGCAGGATCTCGGGAAGATGGACGAGCAGCAGGTAATAGTCGGACGTCTTCGCTTGCGGGTGGCTCGCTTCGAGCACGGCAAGCTGATCCGGCGTCGCGGCGTCGAGCGAAACGGTGTCGAGCCACGCACGCCAGCCGAGCGTGTCGGACGTGAAGCCGTGAGCGGTCGTCGTCATGCGGCCTCCCTGGCGGTGCGTGCCTGCAGCGCTTGCGCGGCAACGGCGACGCGCAACTGATACGCGACGAACGCAACGAGCTGCGACAGCGCGACGATCGCGGGCGTCGTGAGTCCGGCCGACTTCAGCGCGTCGAGATCGGACGGGCGTGCGTCGACAGGCGAGCGCGTCAGCAGGCGTGCATGCGCCAGGATCGCGCCGATGCGGCGCGGCAGTGCGTCGAATGCATCGGCGTCGGCACGTGCGATATCGTCGAGCGTGCCGCCTGCGTCGATCAGTCGTGCACGATAAGTGCCGGCCAATGCGTGCGCATTCGATTGGTGTGCGACATACCGTGCCGCGTGTAGTCTTTCGATCAACGAAAGATCGGGCAGCGCGGGATCGAACAGCGCAGCTTCGCTCAGCCGCGTATGAAGCCGCACCTTGTCGCGTGCGCGGCGTAGCGCGGCGACCGCATCGCCGTCGCGCAGCCCGGCTACGGCGTCGATCGTGTCCGGCGCAGCGGCCGGCGTGATGGATTCAGTCATCGTTTCGGGTTCCCTTCGTCGTCAGTGTGATCGGTGGACGTGCGCTTACGCGTCGGCGTCGCGCCATTCGTCGCCTTGCAGTTCGGCGTTCGCGTACGCGACGAGCGCGTCGTAGTGGCGATCGCGGTCCGCGTCGAACAGCCGGCTCGCAATCCCGCGCGCGAGCCGCTTCGCGCCCGCACTGATGGCCGGGATATCGCCGGACAGCTTGCCGTGGCTCAGGCTTGCCGCATGGTTGAAGCAGTGGATCCGCGTAATGGCCGCGCACGTGCCGGGCGCGCGCTCCTGGAATGCGAACGCGGGGCCGAGATCGGGCGACTCGGCGAGCTCGTCGATCCATGTGCCCGGCTCCGGCCGATAGCGATCCTTCCAGCGTCGCACCTGCGTGCCGAACGACGCGAATTCCGCGCGCGTCGTCCAGTCCGAATGAAAGCCGGTCGCGAAGATCAGGAAGTCGACCGTGTAGCGTCCGCGCGGCGTCGTTACGTCGAGTCCGCCTGCGTGTTCCGCGAGCGTCTCGATCGGGCTGTCCGCATGAAAATGCGCATGCTCGTGACGCGACACGCGCAGCACGCTGTCGCGCGGCGGTGGTGTTTGCGATGTCAGCGCGTAGTGCATGAAGCGCCATTTCGTCGCGTCGTCGAGATCGGCGTAGCCGTGCACGAGGCCCGGGCTGCCGATGCCCGTCAGTTTGTTGATGCGCGGAATGTCCGTGCGTCGGAAGAACAGGTCGACGCGCGCGGCGCCGGCTTCGAGCGCGGTGCCAGCATTGTCGAACGCGGACGCGCCCGCGCCGACCACGCCGATGCGCTTGCCCGCGAGCGCCGCGAAATCGATCGGTTCGGACGAGTGGGCCCAGCGCGTGCGCGGCGCGCGTTGCGCGACGGGCGGTACGTACGGGCCGCCGAGCCCGTCGCGGCCGGTGGCGAGTACCACGTGCCGCGCGAGCAGCGTCTGCGCTTCGCCGTTGCCGCGCACATCGAGCGCGAGCAGGCCGTCGTCGCGCGGACGCAGCGCGACGAGCGTGGTGTCGTTGCGCACCTGCAGGTCGAGCACGCGCCGGTACCAGCGCAGGTAATCCATCCATTGCGCGCGCGGAATCTTGTAGAGCGCATCCCACGCGTCGCGGCCGTATTGCGCTTCGAACCACGCGCGGAACGTCAGCGCGGGCAGCCCGAGCGCGGGGCCCGCGAGCTGCTTCGGCGAGCGCAGCGTGTCCATTCGCGCGAACGTGACCCAC
>NZ_JAAGPE010000374.1:0-7900 GCF_017104605.1 Burkholderia sp. Ac-20384
ACGCGTACGGTCACTTCGAAACTGCTTCCGGTGGATATACCCTGGCGCCATGCGGCTTCCAGCACACCGATATCTTCGGCATGGATGATATCGCGCCAGACGTCCTTGCCGCTGGTGATCTCCACACGAGCGCGACCAGCGCCGCGACGACCAGCAGGATCACGGCGACCCGCACGCTGATCGCCGCGGCCAGCGCGGCCGACGCCCCGAACAGGATGCCCGGCGCGACGTGCACGGGCGCCCAGATGAGCGCCGAGATGACGTTGACCGGATAGAACGACCGGCGCGGCAGCGTCGCGCAGCCGACGACGACCGGCACGACCGCGCGTACCGGCGCAAGAAAACGCGCGAGCACGATGCTCTTCATCCCGTGACGCAGCACGAACTCCTCGCCGCGCGCGTAGGCGGCCGCATAGCCGAAGCGCGCCCACGCATTGCGGATCACGCCGCGGTAGTGCCGTCCGAGTTCGTAGCTGATCCCGTCGCCGATCACGGCGCCGACCGCCGCGACACCGATGGTCGTCCAGCCGTCGAGCGCGCCCGCGCCGATCAGCGCACCGGCCGCGAACATCACGGCGCCGGCCGGCACGACCGTGCCGATCAGCGCGATCGCCTCGGCGCAGGCCGTCACGAACACGATCGCGAGCACGAGCAGCGGATGTGCGCCGATCGTGCCGATCCACGCGTGGATCGTGTCGCTCATCGCACGCTCCAAGGCGGGGTGCCCCGGTATGCGGACACCGGGCCGGCGATGGCAGGGGGAACGTTCATCGGGAGGTGCGCGCGGTCGCGCCGGCGTGACGGGTCAATCGAACTCGTGCTGCCGCGCGTCGGCCTCGAGCGGCGCGTCGTGGTAGCCGACCGTCGCGATCTCCTGCAGATAGCGCGCGAGAAACGCGCCGATCGAGCCGGCGGCCTCGTACTGATGCACGTGGCGGAATTCATGGGTCAACAGGCGGCGCGTGTCCTGCCCGCGCAGCACGTACACCGCATGGCCGAGCGTGAGCCCGATGGTTCCCGGCGCCAGGAGCCCCGTGTCGCGGGCGATCGCGGCGAGCGACGGCACCTCGGGGAACGGCATGCGGTCGACGATCACCACGCGGATCCGCTCCGGCTGCGCGACGCCCACCGTGCGCGCGTCGTCGGCTTGCGCCGGTGTCAGCGGCGCCCCCTGCGCGATCCCGCGCGCCGCCTCGGCTTCGGCCCATGCGACGGCGGCGGGCAATGCGGACGGCAGGATATCGGCAAGATCGATCATCACGGGGCTCCTCGGGTCGTTGTAGTGGCATCGGGCACCAGTTTAGTCCCGAATCGGGACGGCTCGCGGGGTGGCTCGCGACACGCGGCGCCTGCCTGTTCCCGCCATCACACTCATCAGGGAAAACCCCGATCCTCACCCGCTCCACCACATACCTTTTCCCCGCGATTATTTCGTTTCAGTACACATTCCGCGATCATCTATCTCGAAAATTTCCCGGATGTGTACCGTTTTCGGATTCGGCGGAATATATTGATCAGAAGAACGGCCGCGGCAACCATCGGACAGCAGTGCGCGGCGTCATCCCGAAGAGGATCGCTAGATGATCAGGGTAATTCTGGCTGACGATCACGCAGTCATGCGGGACGGACTGCGCTACATCCTGGAAACGGCCGGCGGTTTCGAAATCGTCGGCGAGGCGAGCGACGGCTCGGCCACGCTTGCGCTGGTCGAGCGCGGCGCCGCCGACGTGCTGCTGCTCGACCTGTCGATGCCCGCGCCGACCGGCATCGAGCTGATCCGGCTGGTGAAGCGCCAGGCGCCGTCGCTGCGCACGCTCGTGCTGACGATGCATGCGGAGGCGCAGTACGCGGCGCGCGCGTTCAAGGCCGGCGCAACAGGCTACCTGACGAAGGACAGCGCGACCGCCGAGCTCGTCGAGGCAGTCGGCAAGGTGGCCGCGGGCGGCGTCTACGTGAGCCCGTCGGCGGCAGAAAGCCTCGCGCTCACGCTGCGCACGCCGGCCGCGACGCTGCCGCACGAACGGCTGTCCGCGCGCGAGCTCGACGTGATGCGCCGCATCGTCGCGGGCCAGACCGTCACGCAGATCGCGGCCGAACTTGCGCTCAGCGCGAAGACGGTCAGCACGTACAAGACACGGATTCTCGAGAAGATGGAACTGCCGCACGAAGCCGCGCTGGTTCGCTACGCGGTGCGCCACGACCTCGACCCCGGCGGCGACGCATGACGGCCGCGTTCCGCTTCCCGCCCCCGGACGACGACAACCCGGACGCATCGCGCCTGTTCATGTCGTCGCTGCCGCCGGGCCGGCGAGAACGGCGGCTCGCGCTCGCGACCGTGCTCATCTCCGCCGTGATCTTCGCCGCGCTTGCGCCCTTCGCCGGCAGGCCGCTGGCGCCGGGCGGGGCGTTCATCCCCGTGTACCAGTCGGCGATCGTCGTCAACGACATGGTGACGGCCGGCCTGCTGCTCGGCCAGTACGCGATCCTGCGCCAGAGGCCGCTGCTCGTGCTCGCGGGCGGCTACCTGTTCACGGGTTTCATGGCCGGCACCCACATGCTGACCTTTCCCGGGCTGTTCACGCCGACCGGCCTGCTCGGCGCCCGCGACCAGACCACCGCCTGGCTGTACCTGTTCTGGCACGGCGGCTTTCCGCTGGCGGTCGCCGCGTACGCGCTGCTGCGCGCGACGTCGCGTACACCGGGCCCGATCCCGGCCCCGCAGCGCCGCGCGGCGATTCCGGTGATGCTGTGCATCGCGGCCGCGGTCGGCGCGACGGTCGCGCTCGCGCTGCTCGCGACGGCCGGCCACGACCTGCTGCCGCGCATCATGAACGGCAACCGGATGGCCGCGACGATGACGAACGCGATCACGATCGTCTGGGGGCTGAACCTGGTCGCGCTGATGCTGATGTGGCAGCGGCGGCGACGCCATTCCGTGCTCGACCTGTGGGTGATGACGGTGCTCGTCGCGTGGCTGTTCGACATCGCGCTGTCGTCGATGCTCAATCACGGGCGCTACGATCTCGGCTTCTACGCGGGGCGCGCGTACGGCCTCGTCGCCTCCGGCGTCGTGCTGTTCGCCATGCTGTTCGAGAACGGCCGGCTGCATGCGCAGACGGTGCGCGCGCTGGCCGGCGCACGCTACCAGCATCTGCTCGTCGTGCAGAAGAGCGCGCAGTTGAACGACGCGAACGAACGGCTCGAACAGCGCGTCGCCGCGCGCACCGCGCAACTGAGCGCGTCGAACCGCGACCTGCGACGCGAAGTCGAGGACCGCGTGCGCGCCGAACGGGCGCTACAGGCGTCGCGCGAGGAACTGCGCGAGATCGCCGCGATCAGCGCGAGCGCACGCGAGGCCGAGCAGCGCCGCATCGCACGCGAGCTGCACGACGAACTCGCGCAGACGCTCGCGACGCTGAAGAACGATCTCGAATGGCTGATCGACCGCGTACCGCAGGACGATGCGCTGCTGGCGCGCAAGATCGCGGCGATGCACGCGCTGGCGCGCGGTGCGGTGGCGGCGACACGCCGCATCGCATCGGACCTGCGCCCGCTGATGCTCGACGATCTCGGCTTCGCCGCGGCCATGCAATGGCTCGTGGAGGATTTCCGGCACCGTCACGGCATCGCATGCGCGCTGCATGTCGACCCGCCGGAGCTGCAACTCGACGAGCCTTACGCGACGGCGGTGTTCCGCATCGCGCAGGAAGCGCTCGCGAACGTCGCGCGGCACGCGGCCGCGTCGCATGCGACCGTCGAACTCGTGCATGCGAACCATGCAATCGAACTGACGATTCGTGATGACGGCGCGGGATTCGATCCCGGCGTGCCACGCAAGTCGGGATCGTTCGGGCTGGTGGGGTTACGCGAGCGTGCGTATCTCGTCGGCGGTACGCTGCGGATCGCGACGACGCTCGGCGAAGGGACGACGGTCGAGGTGGAGATTCCGCTGTCGCCTGCGCAGGTGACGGTCGCGCATGGCGGGGTTGGGGGGACGCGCGGGTAGGTTCCCGGCGAAGGCGGTGGTGCAGGTGGGGCCGCGACGATGCCCCGCCGCTGGCCGTTCAGTGGTAGTCGTCCTCGCGTTGATGGCGGACGGCGAGGATCGTGACCTGCTCCGCACTTTCGATCTCAAACAGCAGAACATAGCCTGACGTACCGAAGGACACGATCAGTTCGCGCAGAAACGGATTGCCCTCATCGATTTTGCGACACGTGAACGGAAACAGCCTAAGCATGGCGACGCCCCGCTCGATCGCCTCCAGCGCCCTCGCCGCGGCGTCCACATCGCGTTCGAGCAGGTAACGATACAACCGCACCAGGTCTTCACGTGCCGCGCGCGTATAGCGGACCGAATAGCTCAATCAGCCGCCTTCGCTGCGCGTGCGGCGTTCAGCATGCTCTCAAGCTCGCTCTGCACATCCGCGGCATCGACATATTCGCCGGTACGCCGTGCCTCGTCGCGAGACGCCAGACCACGTGCGACAAACTCGTGCTGCAGGCGTCGACGCGCAATGCCATCACGCAACGCTGACTCCATGAACGCGGACAGCGTCTCGTTTTCCGCCAGAACAGACTCCGCCTCTTCGCGCAATTTCGGATCGACCCGCAGTGCGGGCATCGTGGCCGTTTTCATTGCATGCCCTCCATGCATTACATATGTAATGCATGGTACCACGCCAACATCTTTGCGAACAGTCGGCCGTTCGGATGATCGGCTGACGAAGTCGTGTTCAATCCATCCTCAAATCCCCGCACACCGCTCGCGATGACGGAGCAGCCGTGACGCTACAATCCCTCGCCATCACCGTCCCGCGTCCTTGCGCGCTGATGCGCCAGCCGATCGCATTCCTCTTCTCCGCGATGAAATCCATCCTGAGCTATCCACTCTTCTTTCTCGCCGCCCTGGCCGGCTGGCTGGCCGTATCGCTGCTGTGCTGGCCCGTCCTGCTCGCACTTCAGGCCCTGACGACGGCCGTGTTCATCCCGCATCCGGCCGGCAGCTACATCGGGCTCGGGTTCGTGTCGACCGCGCGGTTCCTGGATTTTCCGACGAGCTTCGTCGGCGCCTACTCGGTGCCGTTCATGAACGTACCGCTCGGGTTCATCGCGATCGCGTGGTGGTTCGGCACGGTGCTCATCGTGCAGCCCACCTACGCGCGCTACCGCGTCATGGTGCGCGGCCGCCCGTCGGCACGGGCCGTCCTGTGGCGCGGCGCCCGCTCGTGGCTGATCTTCACGACGGTGCTCCTCGTCATTGCGACACCCTTCCTGCGGCGCTACGAGATCGTCACGCCGGATCACCTCTACGTACGGCACCTGTTCGACTGGCACGAGCGCGCGTATCCGCTCGCGTCGCTGAAGGAGATCCACGTGGCCGATCCCGACACCCACCGCATCATCACGTGGGACTTCATCTTCGACGGCGACGAGCACTTCACGACGACCGCCCCCGACATCCACGCGCTCAGGTACCTGCTGTCGAACACGCACGCAACGGCCAACTTCTCGTTCGTCGGAAACCAGTTGATGAAGCGGTAACACCGCGCGCCGTCACGCCCGCGCCGCCACCATCCCCCGCTCCGACCGCGTCCACGCGACCAGCGCGCCGATCCCGAGCAGCGCGAGACACACGATCGGCACGATCATCGGGCCGAACGCGGTGCCCGTCACCTTGCCGGCAAACGGCATCAGGTTCTGGCTGAAGAAGCCGCCGAGGTTGCCGATCGAGTTGATCGCCGCGACGCTCGCCGCCGCCCGCGCGCCGGTGAAGTAGCGCGGCGGCATCGACCAGAAGCACGGATACAGCAACGGAATGCACGCACCGCCGAGCACCAGTGCGATGAAGCGCAGCGGCGTCGATGGCAGCACGAGGCTCAGCAGGAAGCCGAGTGCGCCAAGTGCAGCAACGATCGCGATCGTGCGCAGGATGCTCTTCGCGCGGCGCAGCTTCCCCGGCAGCCAAAGCAACAGCAACACCGCAAGCGCCCACGGCAGCATGCTCAGGAAGCCGTTCGTCGTGCTCGACACGCCGAACGACTTTACGAGCGTCGGCAGCCAGTACGTCACGCCGTACAGCGACGTCGACATCAGCATGTAGGTGGCCGCGAACAGCATCACGCGCGGATCGAGCAGCGCCTTCCACGGCTGGCCGTGCTCGGCCTGCGCGGGCTTCTCGCGTTCGAGCGCAGCCTCGACGATCTGCTTCTCGCGGTCATCAAGGAAACGTGCATCGCGCACCGATGCGGGCAGCACGCGGAACACGACGATCGCGACGATCACCGCCGGGATACCCGTCGCCACGAACACCCACTGCCAGCCCGCGAGCCCCCACACGCCGTTCAGGCTCAACAGCACACCGCCGACCAGCGAGCCGAGCATGTTCGCGAGCGCGCTGCCGAGCGTGAAGATGCCGAGCACCTTCGCGCGATAGCTCTGCGGAAACCACAGCGTCAGGTAATAGATCACGCCCGGATAGAAGCCGGCCTCGGCGATGCCGAGCACGAAGCGCAGCGCGCAGAACGCGGGCATCGATGTCGTGAAGCCCATCAGCACGGTGATGAGCCCCCACGTCAGCATGATCCGCGCGAGCCACACGCGCGCGCCGTAGCGATGCAGCGCGAGCGTGCTCGGCACCTCGAACAGCAGGTAGCCGATGAAGAACAGCGACGAAGCGAGCCCGAACGCCGCTTCCGTCATCCCGAGGCTGTGCACCATCTGCAGCTTCGCGAAGCCGACGTTCTGCCGGTCGATGAACGCGATCAGGAACATCACGACGAGGATGGGCAGCAGGCGCCGCGCCATCTTCGACATGATGCGCTGTTCTTCGGCGGACGCGGGGTCCAGGGTTTCGGTGGCGTTCACTTCAGGCTCCTTGCGTGAATCGGTTGCATAGCGGTTGCTTGGCAGTTGCATTTCGGTTGAGTCGGCGCCGCGCGCGACGAATGCACGAGCGCGAGGTGTGTCGATGAAAGGGAGCGGCCGTATCAGCCCGACCGGTAGGCGTCGAGCATCGGCGCGAACATCTCGTGCCACGCACGCGGCTTCGCCTTGATCGTGCCGGCCAGGTACAGGAATTCGACGTAGTCCATCAGTTGGTTCGGCAGCACCGAGAAGCGCGTGTCGGGTGCGGCGAGCATCTGCATCACGTCGTCGTGCGACATGCCGACGCCCGACGACGCCGCAAAGAGCGCCGCCGCCGCGCGCGGGTCCTGCGCGATCAGGCGGTTCGCTTCGTCGAGTGCGCCGAGAAACGCGACGGCCAGCGCGGGCTCCGTATCGACGAGTCGCTTCGGCGCGAATACGACGTCGTGCGTCATCGGGCCAAGCACGTCGACCGAATTCACGACGCGGTGGATGCCCGGCTGCCGCAGCTCGAGCGTCGAGAACGGCGGCGACGTGAAATGCGCGGTGACACCGTTCTCGCGGCGAATCAGCGCCTGCATCGCCTGCGGATGCGGCAGGCTCACGGTGATCGAATCGAGCTGCGCGAAATGCGCGGGGCCGAGCTGCTTGCTCGCGACCATCTGCAGCACCACCGCCGACAGCGACGTGCGGATACCCGGCACCGCGATCCGGTCGGACGGCGTGAAGTCGCGCAGCGACACGAGGCCCGGCCGGTTCGTGTTCAGCGACAGCGACGTGGTCGACAGCCCGCTGATGCCGATCACCTCGACGTTCGGAATGCCGCGCGCCCGCGCCCACAGCTCGATGAAACCCGGCGCGCCGGCGCCCGCGAAGTCGAGCGTGCCGGCCATCATCGCGTCGTTGACGGAATTGCCGCCATCGAGCAGCACCCAGTCGACCGCGACGTCACGCACGCCGTGGCGCGCCGCGTGCCGCTCGAACAGCCGCTGCTTCTCCATCACGAGCAGCGGCAGGTACAGCACGCCATAGCCCT
>NZ_JAAGPE010000375.1:0-7870 GCF_017104605.1 Burkholderia sp. Ac-20384
TGACATCGCGCGCCGCGCGGGTCGGGCCGACGACGCGATGCGGCTTGCGGCGCTCGCGCAGCGCCGCTGGCCGGCATCGCACGCCGCGATCGTCACGCATCTTCAGGCGCTGATCGCGGCGCGCCGTTTCGGTGAAGCGCAGGCGCAGGCCCGCGCGCAGGCGAAGGCCGACCCCGAACAGCCGGACTGGTGGGACTATCTCGCGAAGGCGAGCGACGGCAAGGGCGACCTGCTGGCGCGGCGCCGCGCGCTCGCGGAGAAGCTTGCGCTCGACGGCGCGTGGCCGTCGGCGATTCGCCAGCTGAAGGAGGCGCGCGATGCGAAGGACGTGTCGTTCTACGAGCAGTCGATGATCGGCGCTCGGCTGCTGGAATTCGAAGCGCGCTACAAGGAAGAGCGCGAAGACGAGAAGAACGGCCGCGGGTAGCGGCCGGCGCGCGGCAAGCGCGGGCGAGGCCGCTGCGGGTCAGTTGCCGCTGTCAGCCGTGTCGTGGGCCTGTTGCGCCGGGCTTGCGACGTAGCCGAATCGCGCAGGCACATCCGCGCAGACGATGCTGCCGAGCGGGAGCGTGCGGCCGTCGCGCCAGCGCAGCACCGGTGGCGCGGCGTCGAAATCCGCGTGATCGGCGAACAGCCCGAGGTCATGGTCATGCAGCGCCGCGATGCGCGGCGGTGCGCCCGCCGTGCGAAACAGCACGCCACCCGCGTCGTCGAGCCAGGCTTCGTCCGGTTCGAACGGCGTGCCGGTCTGGTCGGTGAGCGTGAGCTGCCCGTCGCGCTCGGCGAGCCGGACGACCCACGGCGTATAGGCGAGCTCGACGTACACGCGCTGCGGCCCGTTCTGGAAGAACCACTGGCCCTGCGCGTCGCATTCATAGTTGCGGCCGATGAACGCGTTCAGCGCCGCATGCCGGATCGGCGAGCCGAGCTCGCCGGCCGCTTGCGCCGCGTCGTCGCGCAGCCGCCATTCGCCGCGCCGGTCGAGCAGCAGCCAGCCGGTACAGTGCGGCACGTTCGGCCATTTGGCGAGGGCCTGCCTGACGATGTCATCCATGGTCGACGAATTTGGAGCAATAGCCGAACACCCGCGCCGACAGCCAGTCGAGGCGGCCGGGGAACGGCCCGGTCATGAATCCCGCATGGCCGCCTGCCGCGGGCTGGTCGAGCTCGACGGCCGGCGATACGTCGGCCGGGCCGGGCAGCGCCGATTCGGGCAGGAACGGGTCGTTGCGGGCGTTGAGAATCAGCGTCGGCACGTCGATCGCGGGTAGCAGCGGCCGTGTCGTCGCCTTGGTCCAGTAGTCGTCCGCATCCGCGAAACCGTGCAGCGGCGCGGTCACGACCTCGTCGAAGTCGCGCATCGTCACGGCCTGCAGCATGGCTTCACGGTCGAACAGCCCCGGGTACTGGTCGAGTTTCGCGAGCGCCTTGCGCTTGAGCGTTTTCAGGAAGCTGCGCGTGTAGACCATCGCAAAGCCTTGCGACAGCGCGCGCCCGCCGGCGTGCACGTCGATCGGCGTCGAGATCGCGGCGGCCGCCCGCAGGATCGACGTGTCGCTGCGATGCTCGCCGAGCCAGCGCAGCAGCACGTTGCCGCCGAGCGACACACCGGCCGCGACGAGCGGCCCGCGATGCTGCGCGGCGAGCCGGCGCAGGATCCAGTCGACTTCGGCGCTGTCGGCGAGATGGTAGAAGCGCGGCTGGCGGTTGATCTCGCCGCTGCAACTGCGGAAGTGCGGCACGACGGCGTGCCAGCCCTTCGCGCGCGCGGCGGCCATCATCGCGAGCGCGTAGTGCGAGCCGGAGCTGCCTTCGAGGCCGTGGAACAGCACGAACAGCGGCGCATCGGGCCGCGGCGCCGCGCTGTCGAGATGCGCGACCCAGTCGAGATCGATGAAGTCGTGGTCGGGGGTTTCCCATCGCTCTCGTCGGTAAGCGACGACGGGACGCCGCGCAAACAGCGCGGGCACGATGGTTTGCGCATGGCTGTTGGGCAGCCAGCGTGGTGCGCGATAGCGCAGAATGTCGTCGTCGGGGGCCGGAGCCCCGGTCAGCGGCGAGGTGGGCGGAGAAGCCGTACTCATGATCGCCCCGCGTATGCGTTGCTTCGTCTTTTCGTCAGTGCAGCGGACCCTGCCCGTGACGGATCTTCGCGGCGAATTGTCCGGCCGCTTGTTCAGGAATCGGGCTCGCGTGAATATGCGCGATGCGCCACTCGCCACGTTCGTGAATCATCACGTACGTCGCGAAAACCATGTCGGGTTCGGCCGTCAGGTCGGCCTGCTGATGCGCTTCGGCGATCGTATAGACGACCGTGCCGAGGCTGTCGTACACGCGGATGTCGAGCGGCTCGATCGTCACGGGGCGCGTGGCGAGCCGGTTGGCGAGCCCGCTGCGGATCTGGTCGAGGCCGTGCAGATGCTCGCCGTCCGCCCATACGCAGCTGGCGAAATCCTCGTCGATCCACAATCCCAGCAGCGCGTCGAGATTGGCATCGGCGACGGCCTGGTAGTAGGCGTTCAGCGTATCGGCGGCGGCTTCGAAGAGGCGGGCAAAACGTGGCATCGGGGTTATCTCTCGCGCGCGTCGCGCGCCGTATTCAGCACGGCGGCCCGCATGGAGCCGCCGTACACCGGTGAATCGGATTGCCCGGCGCGCCGTGCGACGCTGCCGGCCAGGGTCAGCGTTGCCCGACGAGCATGCCGCGCAAATCGCCGAATACCTGCTCGGGACCGAGTTCGCGCAGGCACTTGAGGTGGCCGAGCGGGCACTCGCGTTCGAAGCAGGGACTGCATTCGAGATGAAGCCATTGTACCTTCGCCAGGTCCGACAGCGGAGGGGTGTGGCGCGGATCGGTCGATCCGTACAGCGCGACGAGCGGCCGGCGTAGCGCGGCGGCAACGTGCATCAGCCCCGAATCGTTGGTGACCACCGCGTTCGCGCGCGCGATCAGTGCGCACGCCTCCGACAGCGACGTCTGCCCGCACAGGTTGCGCACGTTCGGCGCGTGGTCGGCGATCGCCTGCGCAGCCGCGGCATCCTTCTGCGAACCGAGCGCGACGATCTGCGTGTACGGGAACGACTGGTGGACGATGGTGGCGAGCGACGCGAAGTGCTCCGGCGGCCAGCGCTTGGCCGGGCCGTACTCCGCGCCGGGGCAGAACACGACGAGCGGCTTGCGTGTATCGAGATTGAAACGCGCGGACACGCGCGCCGTCTCGTTGAGATCGGCGTCGAGGCGCGGCGCGGGCAGCGTCTTCATCGACTCGGGCAGCTTCGCGCCCGGCGCGTACGCGAGCGCCGCGTAGTGGGTCGTCATCGGCGGCCGCTCGCCCGACTTGTCGGGGTTCGCGTGCCGCACGTTCAGCAGCCCGTAGCGGTGCTCGCCCGTGTAGCCGACCCGCAGCGGGATGTTCGCGAGCCACGGGATCACCGCGGATTTCAGCGAATTCGGCAGCACATACGCCGCGTCGTAGCCGACGTCGCGCAGATCGCTCGCGAGTTGCCAGCGGCGCAGCAACTGCAGCTTGCCGTGCGCGAGATCGGTCGCGTAGACATCGTGGATCTCGGGCATCCGTTCGAGTACGGGCGCGACCCACGAGGGTGCGACGGCATCGATCGCGATGCGGGGATGGTTTTTCTTCAGCAGCGCAAAAAGTGGCTGCGCCATCAATGCGTCACCGATCCAGTTCGGTGCGATAACCAGCGCTCGACGCATCAGGTCGACTTCCGATGTCGTAATGAAGCACGGCGCTCAGGCGCCGCGTTCGGGTTGCCAGAATGGAGAACGGCGGCGCGCCGGCAATCCGGCTGCACCGCCTTGGCGGATCGGCTGGCCTGCATCAGCATGCAGGCCCGGCCGCCGGGGCTCAGTGGCCCTTGACGACCTCGCCGTCGCGCAGCTTGTAGCGCGTGCCGCAGTACGGGCAGCGCGCCTCGCCGTGCGAGACGTCGATGAAGACGCGCGGGTGGGCGCTCCAGCGCGCCATGGCCGGGTTCGGGCAGTACGCGGGAAGATCCTTGGCCGTCAGCTCGACCAGCGGCATTTCCTTGATTTCACTCATGAGACTTTCTCTTATCACTCTTTTGTGGGGCGGTCGGTGGCGCGGCGCGCTCAGACCTTCGTCAGCCAGTGCGCGTACTTCGCGTTCTTGCCCGACACGATATCGAAAAACGCCGACTGGAGCTTTTCCGTGACGGGGCCGCGTGCGCCGCTGCCGATCGTGCGGTTGTCGAGCTCGCGGATCGGCGTGACTTCAGCGGCCGTGCCGGTGAAGAACGCCTCGTCGGCCGTGTAGACCTCGTCGCGCGTGATGCGCTTCTCGATGACCTCGATGCCGGCGTCCTTCGCGAGCGTGATGACGGTATCGCGCGTGATGCCGTCGAGGCACGACGACAGGTCGGGCGTGTACAGCTTGCCGTTGTTCACCAGGAAGAAGTTCTCGCCGGAGCCTTCCGACACGTAGCCGTCGACGTCGAGCAGCAGCGCTTCGTCGTAGCCGTCAGCCGTCGCTTCCTGGTTCGCCAGGATCGAGTTCACGTACCAGCCGGACGCCTTCGCGCGCACCATCGACACGTTCACGTGGTGGCGCGTGAACGACGACGTCTTCACGCGGATGCCCTTCGCGAGGCCTTCCTCGCCGAGGTACGCGCCCCACGGCCAGGCGGCGATCGCGACGTGGATCGTGTTGCCCTTCGCGGCCACGCCGAGCTTTTCCGAGCCGACCCAGATGATCGGGCGCAGGTAGCACGACTCGAGCTTGTTCTCGCGCACGACTTCGAGCTGCGCGGCTTCGAGCGTTTCCCGGTCGAACGGCACGTCCATCTGGAAGATCTTCGCCGAATTCAGCAGACGTTTCGTGTGCTCGTACAGGCGGAAGATCGCGGTGCTGCCGTCGGCCGACTTGTACGCGCGCACGCCCTCGAAGACGCCCATGCCGTAGTGCAGCGTGTGGGTCAGGACGTGGATCTTGGCGTCGCGCCAGTCGATCAGCTTGCCGTCCATCCAGATCTTGCCGTCGCGGTCGGCCATTGACATAGATTTCTCCTGGGATGCGGTTGTATGCAGCGTTGAGCCGGAAAGACGCTTATTTTAGCGTCATTTGAAGGCGATCCGGTCGGTCGGCGCGGGGCCGGCGCTATAATCGCCCGGTACCGATTCCAATAACGACGGGTCGTACCGGCAGGAGGCGCCGGCGCCCCGACGAACCGCCCGCTGCGGCCCGCTTCCCATGCTCGCTCGATTGTCCGCCACCGACCGCTTCGCGCTGATCCAGGGCGCGCGCGACTATTCCCCGACGCTGATGGCGATTTTCTCGTGGGGGCTCGTCACCGGCATCGCGATGAGCAAGTCGGTGATGACCCTCGGGCAGGCGAGCGCAATGTCGCTGCTGGTCTACGCGGGCTCGTCGCAGCTCGCGGTGCTGCCGCTCCTCGCGGCGAAGCTGCCGATCTGGACCATCCTGCTCACGGCCGCGATGGTCAACACGCGCTTCGTGATCTTCAGCGCCGGGCTTGCTCCCCATTTTTCCTACCTGCCGCTGTGGCGGCGCCTCGCGATCGGCTATTTCAACGGCGACGTGATCTATCTGCTATTCCAGAAACAGGCCTTCGCGTACGGCCACGTGCCCGGCAAGGAGGCGTATTTCTGGGGGATGGCGCTCGCGAGCTGGCTGTCGTGGCAGGTGTCGTCGCTCGCCGGCATCCTGCTCGCGAGCTTCTTCCCCGCGAGCTGGGGGCTGGAACTGGCCGGCACGCTCGCGCTGATCCCGATCATGGTGTCGGCGGTCGCGAACCGTTCGACGCTCGCGGCCGTCGCGGTCGCCGGTGTCGTGTCGCTGATCGCGTTCGACCTGCCGTACCGGCTCGCGCTGCCGCTGGCGGTGCTCGCCGCGCTCGCGGCGGGCTGCACGGCCGATTTCTTCGTCGAGCGGGCCGACTGGCGGCGCATCCGCACCGAAACCGTGCACGAAAAGGAAATCGAATGAGCGCGACGGACATCTGGATCGTCATCATCGGGATGACGATCGTCACCGCCGTCACGCGCGCGCTGTTCCTGATCGGCGGCGAACGCACGGTGCTGCCCGAACGCGCGCAGCGCGCCATGCGCTATGCGCCGGCGGCGGCGCTGGTCGCCGTCGTGCTGCCCGACGTGCTCGAAACGCCGGCCGGGCTGTCGTTCGCGCTGTCCAACCATCCGTTCTACGCGGCGCTCGCCGGCCTCGGCTGGTTCTTGTGGCGGCGCAGCATGCTCGGCACGATCGTCGTCGGGATGCTCGTGTTCACCGCGCTGCGCCTGATCTTCTGATGGGCCGCCGTTCAGGCCCGCCGGGTGCCGGCCGCTCGCGCGGGTGCATTGCTGCGTTGCGGCAATGTGTCCGTTCCCGCCCGCGATCCCAAATAGGCGGAATTCGCCGCCCGCGGGTCAGTCTGCCGGGTGGATCGGCTAGAATGCCCGTTCAAGATTTTTTACCCGTGCGCGTCATGCGAACCGCCAGCCACGGCCGCATCCGGCGCCCTTTCGCGGCAGCCCGCGCACGTCCAGCGTGAACCCCCTTTCCCCATCCACTACTTCAATTTGTCCAACATGAGCCAAGTCAAGCGTCTTACCGACCTGATCGCCGCCGGCCAGCTCGCCGGCAAGCGGGTATTCATCCGCGCCGACCTGAACGTCCCGCAGGACGACCAGGGCAACATCACCGAAGACACGCGCGTGCGCGCGTCCGTGCCGGCCATCCAGGCTGCGCTCGACGCCGGCGCGGCCGTGATGGTCACGTCGCACCTCGGTCGCCCGACCGAAGGCGAATTCAAGCCGGAAGATTCGCTCGCGCCGGTCGCGAAGCGCCTCGCCGAGCTGCTCGGCCGTGACGTGCCGCTCGTGTCGAACTGGGTCGAGAACGGCGTGAACGTCGCGCCGGGCCAGGTCGTGCTGCTCGAGAACTGCCGCGTGAACAAGGGCGAGAAGAAGAATTCGGACGAGCTCGCCCAGAAGATGGCGAAGCTCTGCGACGTGTACGTGAACGACGCGTTCGGCACCGCGCACCGCGCGGAAGCGACCACGCACGGGATCGCGAAGTACGCGCCGGTCGCGTGCGCGGGCCCGCTGCTGGCCGCCGAGCTCGACGCGCTCGGCAAGGCGCTCGGCAACCCGGCCCGCCCGCTGGTGGCGATCGTCGCCGGCTCGAAGGTGTCGACCAAGCTCACGATCCTGAAGTCGCTGGCCGGCAAGGTCGACCAGCTGATCGTCGGCGGCGGCATCGCGAACACGTTCATGCTCGCGGCCGGCCTGTCGATCGGCAAGTCGCTCGCGGAAGCCGACCTCGTCAACGAGGCGAAGGCGATCATCGACGAAGCGCGCGAGCGCGGCGCATCGGTGCCGATCCCGACCGACGTCGTGACGGCCAAGGAATTCTCGCCGACGGCTGTCGCCACGGTAAAGCAGGTCGCCGACATCGAAGCGGACGACATGATCCTCGACATCGGCCCCGATACGGCCAAGGCGCTCGCGAGCCAGCTCGAGAAGGCCGGCACGATTGTGTGGAACGGCCCGGTCGGCGTGTTCGAGTTCGACCAGTTCGGCAACGGCACCAAGACGCTCGCGGAAGCGATCGCCAAATCGTCCGCGTTCTCGATCGCGGGCGGCGGCGACACGCTCGCGGCCATCGCCAAGTACGGCATCCATGACCAGGTCAGCTACATCTCGACGGGCGGCGGCGCCTTCCTCGAGTTCCTCGAGGGGAAGAAGCTGCCGGCGGTGGAAGTGCTGGAAACGCGGGCGGCCTGAGCGTGGCGGCGCGCGCAGGGGTGATGAAGGCCGCGCGCTCCGCGAAAGCGGAGCAGGCGGAGATCGGCAGAGCACACGGCTGCACTC
>NZ_JAAGPE010000376.1:0-233 GCF_017104605.1 Burkholderia sp. Ac-20384
GCCTGGTGGGTGGGCGTGTGTGTGCGTCCGCTGGGGTGGTGATACCTGTGGGCGGCGTGCTGGGGTCGTGGTTGTGTTCCGTGCGCTGTAACGCAGCGACGGGTGCAGTTGGTGAGTCGGTGGGGGCGCGGGTGTGGGTCAGTTCGGCGGTATCGAGGTGCGGGGTAACAGCTCGGGCGGTGGGTTGGATGGCTTCATGGAGGAGGTGGTCTATGCCGCGATGTTTTTTTTTT
>NZ_JAAGPE010000377.1:0-7703 GCF_017104605.1 Burkholderia sp. Ac-20384
TGCAGCGCGACCTGAACCAGTTGTCGATCGATCCGCTCGACCTGTTCGCGCAGTCGTCGGGCGATATCGGCACATCAGGCCCATCGGGCACGGCGTCGCAAGTCGATCGTGGCAGCGCCAATCGCGAAGCGTCGTCCACGACCCAGGCCGACCATGCGCCCGAGTGGACGCAGCACGTGCGTGTGCAGCCAGCCGCCGCGCGCGCCGCCGATCCGCAGCCGGCCGACGAACCAGCGCCGCATGCGCCGCGCGTGCCGACGCCCGATGAGCTGCTGAGCGCGTTCTTCGAAGGCGCGGGGCTCGATACGGCCGCCGAGTCGCATCAGTGGTCGGCCGAACAGCTGTACATCGCGGGCCAGTTGCTGGCGCTGTTCGCGAACGGCACGGTCGAACTGCTGTCGTCGCGCAGCATCCTGAAGCGCGAGGTCAAGGCGCACATGACGATGCTGCTCGATCGCGAGAACAACCCGCTGAAGCTGCTGCCGGACGGCGGCGCCGTGCTGCGGCAGATGTTCGGGCTGCCGCTGCCGGGCTTCATGTCGCCGCAGAGCGCGGTCAGCGACGCGTTCCAGGATCTGCATGCGCACCAGATCGGCATGGTCGCCGGCATGCGCGCCGCGTTGATGGACCTGCTGACGCGCTTTTCACCGCAACGCCTGCGCGAGCGCGACGACGCGATGCGCTGGTACGAGAAGCGCGTGCCCGTGCTGTACAAGGCGAGGATGTGGGATCGCTACGCGGCGACCCATCGCGACACGGTGTTCGCGATCGAGGACGATTTCGCGTCGGTGTTCGGCAAGGCGTTCCTGGCCGCGTACGACGCGGAAGTGGAAAGCTATCGCGGCAGCGGCCGGCATTGAGCGTCGAACGGCACGCCCGCCGTCGGCAATGGGCGATGCGTGCCGGCGGTGGTGTCAGGTGTCCGTTTCATGCGAGGCAACCTTGTTTCGCCCCGTTTCCTTCGCGTGGTACAACGCCTCGTCGGCCGCCTTGATTACCGACTCGACTTCCCCTTCCTGCTCAGGCGCCCAGCTTGCCACGCCGATGCTCGCGGTGACGCGCCCGTATTCGCTTTCCGCATGTTCGATCGCCAGCCCGTCGATGGCCGCGCGAATCCGCTCGGCGATCTCCGTCGCACCCGTGGCCGGTGTATCGGGCAGGATCACGACGAACTCCTCGCCGCCATAGCGGGCCGCGGTGTCCGCAGGGCGCCGGATGTTGTCGCCGATGCACCGCGCAACCGCCGCCAGCGCGTCGTCGCCGGCCTGGTGACCGTACGTGTCGTTGTAGGCCTTGAAGCGATCGACGTCGACGAACAGCAGCGAGAATACCGAGCGGGCACGGCGGGCACGGCGCCATTCGAGGTCCAGCACTTCCCCGAACGAGCGGCGATTGTTGAGCCCGGTGAGGCCGTCGGTGCGCGCGAGCATCACCAGCTCGGATTCGGCCCGCATCCGGCGCCGCAACTGGGTGCCCAGCATGAAGGACAGCACGATGAACGCCGCGCCGAAGGTCGCCACCAGCGCGCCGATCGTGATCGCCCGGTGCCGCCACGCGGCGTAGATGTCCTGCTCCGCCTCGGCGACCATGATGATCAGCGGCAGGTGCGGCAGCGTCTTGAAGTAGTACAGGCGGCGCACGTCGTCGATCGTCGAGGTATCGAGGAACGAGCCTTCCGGCGCGGTCAGGAAGTGGCGAAACGTCGCCGCCTTGCTGATGTCACGGCCGATCGTGTGCATGTCGTACGGCTGGCGCATGAACATGATGCCGTCCGTGCCGACCAGCGATATCGCGCCGTGCGAGCCCAGTGCGAGGCCGGCGAACAGCGTGTGGAAATACTCGAGGTTGACCGCGATCATCACGATGCCGCCGAACGAGCCGTCCGGATTCGACACGCGGCGCGTCAGCGCCACGCTGAGCGACCCGCCGCGCAGGCGGGACGCGTAGGGATCGCTGATGTAAAGCCCGGCGTCCGGATTGTCCCGGTGAACCGTAAAGTACTTGCGGTCGCCGAAATTGCCCTGTCGCGGCACGTCGTTCGCCGAATCCAGGATGATGTTGCCGGCCGAATCCAGCACGAGCATCGAGCCGAGAAATTTCGCCGTCATCGCGTGATCGAACAGGATGCCGCGCCGCAACGCCGGCGAGGCCGCCATGACGTCCGGCCGCTGCAGGCCCTGAATCACCGCTTCCAGCGACAGGCCGTACAGCTCGATATTGCGTTCGATGTCGCGCTCGGCGACGAGCGCCAGATTCCGCGACGTGTCGCGCGCGCGATCGAGCGCGTCGTGACGGCTCTGAAACAACTGCAATATGCAAAGGCCCATCAGCGCGCACGCTATCAAGGTCCCCGCCAGCACAACGTAGTACGGCGCTGCCGACCGCGGATGCATCCGTTTCCTCTCAGGTTAGGCCGACGCTGACGCACCGGTTGTTATGGATTCTTCTGAATAACCTATACCAAAAAGTGTGACATCCGGGTACGAGGTGCAGTCCGTACTTGCCAGGTTGCCGACGACGTGACCCGAGCGGTGTCGCAGGAATCGTGTTCCGCTCGTGCCGGCACCGGGTGCCGGCGTCGATTCACCGAGGATCGCGGCATGACGTGGGTCGTTACCGGTGACGGAATCGAAACAATCGATCCGCAGTGATACGCGTCTTGAAATACCCGGGTGGTTGCCGTTCGAATGCACGGCTGGCAGGAAAACCGGCGAAAGACCGGGCGTCCCGCCCGGCCTGCGCCGACCGCCCGCGCGACGCCGACGGCGCCGCGCACGCGATCGATCGACGACCGTCAGACGGCCATCACCGTCACCGACTTCGTGACGAGGTACGGCTCGAGCGCTTCCGGGCCGCCTTCCGACCCGTAGCCCGAGTCCTTCACGCCGCCGAACGGCATTTCCGGCCACGGCGTGGCCGGCTGGTTGATCCACAGCATCCCGACTTCGAGGCGCTGCGTGAGCAGGTGCACGTTCGCGAACGAACGCGTGAACGCGTAGCCGGCCAGGCCGAACGGCAAACGGTTCGCTTCGGCGATCGCGTCGTCGAGCTTGTCGAAACCGCGAATCGCCGCGACCGGACCGAACGGCTCGTTGTTGAACACATCCGCTTCGAGCGGCACGTCCGCGATCACGGTCGGCGCGAAGAAGTTGCCTTCCGTGCCGATCCGCTCGCCGCCGGTTTCGATGCGCGCACCGACCTTGCGTGCGTTGTCGACGACCGACGCCATCGCGGTGAGGCGTCGCGGGTTCGCGAGCGCGCCGAGCGCCGTGCCTTCCTCGAGGCCGTTGCCGACCTTCAGCCCTTCGGCATGCTTGACCAGCGCACGCGTGAATTCGTCGCGGATGCTGTTGTGGACGAGGAAGCGCGTCGGCGAAATGCAGACCTGACCTGCGTTGCGGAACTTCGCGCCGCCGGCGGCCTTCACCGCGAGCGCGACGTCGGCGTCCTCGGCCACGATCACCGGCGCATGGCCGCCCAGTTCCATCGTCGCGCGCTTCATGTGCAGGCCCGCCATCGCGGCGAGCTGCTTGCCGACCGGCGTCGAACCCGTGAACGTGACCTTGCGGATCACCGGGTGTGGAATCAGGTACGACGAGATTTCAGCCGGATCGCCGTACACGAGGCCGATCACGCCGGCCGGCACGCCCGCGTCGACGAAGGCGCGCAGCAGCGCGGCCGGCGACGCGGGGGTTTCTTCCGGCGCTTTCACGAGGAACGAGCAACCGGTTGCCAGTGCGGCGCTCAGCTTGCGCACGACCTGGTTGACCGGGAAATTCCACGGCGTGAACGCGGCGACCGGGCCGACCGGCTCCTTCACGACGGTCTGCTGCGCACCGAGGTTGCGCGGCGGCACGATTCGGCCGTACACGCGGCGGCCTTCGTCCGCGAACCATTCGATGATGTCCGCCGCCGACAGCACTTCGACGCGTGCTTCGGTGAGCGGCTTGCCCTGCTCCTGCGTCATCAGCTGCGCGATCGCGTCGGCGCGTTCGCGCACCAGCGCGGCCGCCTTGCGCATCGTCGCCGCGCGCTCGTGCGCGGGCACCTTGCGCCATGCGTCGAAGCCGCGTTGCGCGGCGGCGAGCGCACGATCGAGATCGGCGATGCCCGCGTGGGCCACCTTGCCGATCGGCTTGCCGGTCGCCGGGTTCACGACGTCGATCGTCTTGCCGCTCGCGGCGTCGACCCACTCGCCGTCGATCAGCAGTTGCGTATCCGTATAAGTCACGTTAGCCATCCAGACACCCCTACATTGCGTCGAAAAACGCGCGCTGCCGCGAACGGCCGCGCGCCGGTTGACAGAAAAAGCCAGGCCGCCGGGGCAGGCACGCACCCGGCGGCAGTGACGGCGGGCACACCGGCCCGCCATCGTTCCGCATGGGGCCGCGCTCAGCGCGCGGCCGCCGTCGCCTTGCGGAGTTTCGCGACGTCCGCCGCCTGCACGGCCGGCGCACCGTTGTTCCAGCCGGCGCGCATGAACGTCAGCACGTCGGCGATCTGCCGGTCGTTCAACTGGTTCGAGAACGCCGGCATCGGATACGCCGACGGCACGCCGTCGATCACGAGCGTCTCGCTGCCGTTCAGCGTCACGTTGATCAGCGACGCGGCATCGGCTTCGAGCACGTTCGGATTGCCGGCGAGCGGTGCGAGCAGCGGCGCGTAGCCGCGCCCGTCCGCGCCGTGGCAATGCAGGCAGTAAGCGTTATACACCTTCGCGCCCGGATCGGCTGCCGGCCGGCCCAGTACTGCCTGCGTCGCCTTCGGATCATAGCTGTACGGCGGCGCGCCCGTGCCGCCCGCCGCCGGCAGCGATTTCAGGTAGCGGGAAATCGCCGCCAGATCGTCGTCGGAGAGCGCCTGCGTGCTGTGGTTGATCACGCTGACCATCGAGCCGAACGCGGTCGCATGACGGTTCGCGCCGGTCTTCAGGAACTGCGCGACCTCGGCCTCGTTCCAGCGGCCCAGCCCCGTGTTGGGCTCACCGGTCAGGTTCGACGCGAACCAGTTGTCGATCGGCGCGCCCGACAGGAACGCCGTGCCGCCTTCGTCGAGCGCCTTCTCCTGGAAGCCGACGCCGCGCGGTGTATGGCACGACCCGCAGTGCCCGAGCCCCTGGACGAGATACGCGCCGCGGTTCCACATCGCGTCCTTGGCCGGCTTGTCGGCATAGGGCGTCGTGTCGAGGAACACCATGTTCCACAACGCGAGCGGCCAGCGCATGTTGAGCGGCCACGGGATGTCCGACGGCCGGTTCGCCTGCTTCACCGGCTCGACGCCGTGCATGAAGTACGCGTACAGCGCCTTCACGTCGTCGTCCTTCAGCTTCGCGTACGACGGGTACGGCATCGCCGGATACAGGTTGTGACCGTCATTCGCGACGCCTTTGCGCAGCGCGCTGGCGAAGTCGGCTTCGGTATAGCCGCCGATGCCCGTCTCCGGATCGGGTGTGATGTTGGTCGTGTAGATCGCGCCCATCGGCGTAACCATCTTCAGGCCGCCGGCGAACGGCGTGCCGCGTGGCGCGGTGTGGCACGCGACACAGTCGCCCGCTTTCGCGAGATACGCGCCGCGCGCGACGAGCGCGCTGTCGGCCGGTGCCGTCTGTGCGGCATGGGCGGCCGTGCCGGCCAGCAGCGCAGACAGGGCCAGCAACGACGTGCCGAGCACTTTCAGGGTGAGGTTTCGCATGTTCGTCGCCTCCCCTCAAGCCGTCTTCAACTGGTCGCCGACGGGCAGCTTGCGCAGCCGCTTGCCGGTCGCCGCGAAGATCGCGTTCGACACCGCCGCGGCCGTCGCGGCTGTACCCGGCTCGCCGATCCCGCCCGGGGCTTCACCGCTTTTCACGAGATGCACCTCGATCGGCGGCGTCTCGTTGATCCGCAGCATCCGGTAGTCGGTGAAGTTGCTCTGTACGACGCGGCCGTCCTCGATCGTGATCTCGCCGTACAGCGCGCCCGTGATCCCGAAGATGATGCCGCCCTGCACCTGCGCCTCGATCGTGTTCGGATTGACAACCATGCCGCAATCGACCGCGCACACGACACGCTTCACCTGCACTTCGCCGTTGTCCACCGCGACGTCGACGACGATCGAGAAGAAGCTGCCGAACGCGTGCATCACCGAAACGCCGCGCCCTTGCCCCGTCGGCAGCGCCGGGCCGCCCCAGCCGGCCGCCTTCGTCGCGACGTCGAGCACGTTGAGCGCGCGCGGCGTCTTGCCGAGCAGCGCGCGGCGATATTGCACCGGGTCGGTCTTGGTCTGCGCGGCCAGTTCGTCGATGAAGCTCTCGACCACGAACGTGCCGCGCGTCGGGCCGACGCCGCGCCAGAACGCGGTCGGCACGTGGCGCGGCTCCTGGCGCACGTAGTCGACCAGCTGGTTCGGCAGGTCGTACGGCAGTTCGGCCGCAACCTCGACCGCATCGGGATCGACGCCGTGCTGGATCGCCGGCGGCGCGAAGCGCGCCATGATCGACGAGCCGACGATCCGGTGCTGCCACGCGACCGGCTTGCCGTTCGCGTCGAGGCCGGCCGAAATCCTGTCGTAGTAGCACGGCCGGTACATGTCGTGCTGCACGTCTTCCTCGCGCGTCCAGACCACCTTCACCGGTGCGTTGACCTGTTTGCCGACCTTCACGGCCTGCGCAATCATGTCCGTCTCCAGCCGCCGGCCGAAGCCGCCGCCGAGCAGGTGGTTGTGCACGGCGATCTTGTCCGGCGCGAGGCCCGTGAGCCGCTGTACGGTGTCGCGCGCGAACGTCGGTACCTGCGTGCCGACCCAGATCTCGCAGCCGTCGCCGCGCACGTGCACCGTGCAGTTCACCGGTTCCATCGTTGCGTGGGCAAGCAACGGCTGTTCGTAGACGGCATCGACGCGCGTCTTCGCATTCGCGAATGCCTTGTCGACGTCGCCGTCCTTGCGGGCGACCGCGCCCTTGCCGTTCGCCGCCGCCTGCGCGAGATCCGCGAACAGATCCTTCGTCGACACCTTCGCGCCCGCGCCCTCGTTCCACTTCACGACCAGCGCCGACGCGCCGCGCTTCGCGGCCCAGGTGTGATCACCGACCACCGCCACCGCGTTGTCGACGCGCACGACCTGGCGCACGCCGGGAATCTTCTTCGCGGCCGTGTCGTCGACGCTCGCGACCGTGCCGCCGAACACCGGGCTGTTCACGATCACCGCGTACAGCATGCCGGGCAGGCGCACGTCGAGCCCGAACTGGGCCGTGCCGTCGACCTTTTCCGGCGAATCGAGCCGCTTCGCGGGCGTGCCGATCAGCTTGAAATCTGCCGGCTTCTTCAGCGCGACGTCCTTCGGTACCGGCAGCTTCGCCGCCGCGTCGGCGAGCTGGCCGTACGACAAGCGCCGGCCGCTCGGCGGATGCTGCACTTCGCCGTTCGCGGCGCGGCAGGATGCCGGATCGACGTTCCATTGCTTCGCGGCGGCCGCGACCAGCAGCGTCCGGGCGGTCGCGCCCGCACGGCGCAGCGGTTCCCATGCATAGCGCACCGACGTCGAGCCGCCGGTGAGCTGGCCGCCGAGCAGCGGATCGAGGAACAGCTTCTCGTTCGGCGGCGCATGGTCGAGCGTCACGCTCGACAGCGGCACTTCGAGCTCTTCCGCGATCAGCATCGGCAGCGCCGTATAGACGCCTTGCCCCATCTCGACCTTCGGCATCACCAGCGTGACCTTGCCGGCGC